>CAKZJK010000034.1 GCA_936942565.1 uncultured Caulobacter sp.
GGGCCCCTCCCTCTCTCCATGAGAGAGGGATTTCGAACGGCCGCTCACCACCCATCCCAGACACTCACCGCCACCGCGCCGGACGCGAAAGGTTATGCGACGCCCGGCAGCGCGCCATTCAACCTCCAGGAACATCCCGACCCAAGCTCACCCTTGCGTGGCGGGCCGACTCCACTACGCTCGCCAGCGTTTCGTCCCCGTGAGGCCCTATGGGTATCGTCTCGATCTTGAAGAACGGGTTGCGGCGCAAGCCCGGCCCAGGCTCCGCCGCCAGCCCCAACGGCGATCCCCGCGCGCTGAAGGCCGTCAATGTCGCGATGGTCGACGCGCTGATGGGCGCGTTGCCGCATGACGAAGCCATGGCCGTCGCGATCGGCGGGGACTGGGACTTCGGCGGCAAGGTCCAGACGGCCCTGCTCAAGCACTACGGCCTGCCGTCCGACGGCTTTCTGATCGACGTGGGCTGCGGCGCGGGCCGCCTGGCCAAGACGCTGAGCGAACAGCACCAAGGCGGCTACCTCGGGATCGATCTGGTGCCCGCGCTGGTGAACAACGCGCGCCGCATCACGCCTCGCGCGGACTGGAGGTTCGAGGTCATCGACCACATCGGCATACCCGCGCCCGACGCGCGCGCCGACATGGTCTGCTTCTTCTCGGTGATGACCCATCTGCTGCACGAGCAGAGCTATTGGTACTTGGAGGAGGCCCACCGGGTCCTGAAGACGGGCGGCCGCGTCGTGCTGTCCTTCCTGGAGTTCCAGGAGCCTTGGCACTTCGAGCACGTGTTCAAACCGACCGTGGCGGCCGCCAAGTCCGGCTCCACCGCGCCGCTCAATGTGTTTCTCGACCGCGCGGCGATCGCGCTTTGGGCCAACGACATTGGCTTCGATGTGGTGGAGTTCCGGGGCGGCGGCGACGAGGTGACCCCCGCCGGCAACCTCGGTCAGGCGCTCTGCGTGCTGGAGAAGCGGTAGGGTCCCGGCGGTCCCTCAGACCTGGCACACCGGACAGAAGAACGTCGACCGCCCGGCCTGGACCTCGCGGGCGATCACGCCCTTGCAGCCCGGCGTCGGACACGGCTCGCCCTCGCGGTCGTAGACGCGGAAGCGGTGCTGGAAGTAGCCCAGGGCGCCGTCGGCGGCGGCGAAGTCCTTGAGCGTCGAGCCGCCGACCTCGACCGCCTCGGCCAGCACGTCCTTGATCGCCGTGGTCAGCGGACTGAGGCGCTTTTTGGCGACGCCGCCCGCTGGCTTGAACGGCGAGATGTGGGCGCGATGTAGGGCCTCGCAGACATAGATGTTGCCTAGGCCCGCCACGGTGCGCTGGTCCAGCAGCAGGGTCTTGGGGCCCTGCTTGCGGTTGTGAAAAGCCTTTTCCAGCGTCTTGGCGTCGAAGGCCTCGCCGAGAGGCTCGGGCCCCATGGTCGCGAACCAGGGATGGTGGTCGACGCGGTCGGTCGGGATCAGGTCCATGAAGCCAAAGCGTCGGGGGTCGTAATAGGTGACGGTCGCGCCGGCCTCGGTCTCGAAGATCACGTGCGCGTGCTTGTCCTCGGGCGTGACGACGCGGGCGAAATCGCCGGGGCGCACGGTTCCCTCCGGAGCGGCGATTTCGAAGCGGCCGGTCATGCCCAGATGCATCACCAGGGTGTCGCCGCGGTCCAGCGGGGCCAGGATGTACTTGGCCCGGCGGTCCAGCCGCAGGATCCTCGCGCCGGTCAGCCGCTGGACGAAGCCGTCGGGCAGGGGAAAGCGCAGGTCGGGGCGGTTGGTCCGCACGCGGGCAAGGCGGGCGCCGGACAGAACGGGCTCGAGACCGCGTCGCACGGTCTCTACTTCGGGCAGTTCGGGCAAGCTCGGACCCTTAAGACGATGACGTGGCGCGTGACGCGGGCTAATAGCGGACCTTCCTATAGCGACTTCGCCCCCGGGACGTCATGAGCAACACCTCCGCCAGCTTCGGTTTCAAGGATGTCGACGCCTCGCAGAAGGCCGGTCTGGTGCGCGGCGTGTTCGACCGCGTGGCCAAGAACTACGACATCATGAACGACCTGATGAGCGGCGGGGTGCATCGGCTGTGGAAGGACGCGGTGGCCGCGCGCCTGAACCCGCAGCCGGGCGAGGTGATCATCGACTGCGCCGGCGGCACCGGCGACATGGCCCGCCGCTTCGCCAAGATGGCGCGGGCCGCCCAGGAGCGCCGTGGAGGTCCGGACGCGACCATCAACATCGTCGACTACAACGCCGAAATGATCATGGCTGGCATCGAGCGCGGCGGCGAGCCCGAGATCACCTGGACGGTCGGCGACGCCCAGCGCCTGCCGCTGCCCGACAACTACGCCAACGCCTATGTGATCAGCTTCGGCATCCGCAACGTCACCGACATCGACGCGGCCCTGCGCGAGGCGCGCCGGGTGCTGAAGCCGGGTGGCCGCTTCCTGTGCCTGGAATTCTCGCGCCCGGTGACGGAGGCGCTGGCGAAAGCCTATGACGCCTACAGCTTCAAGGTCATCCCGCAGGTCGGCGAGTGGGTCGCCAAGGACCGCGACGCCTATCAGTACCTGGTCGAGAGCATCCGCCGCTTCCCCGACCAGAAGACCTTCGCCGGCATGATCGAGAACGCCGGCTTCAAGCGGGTCAGCTACACCAACTTCACCGGCGGCGTCGCGGCCTTGCATCAGGGCTGGGCGCTTTAGGCCATGGCCTTTCTCTCCACCGATTTCCCCGGCGAAGGCCGGGGCCCAGATCATAGAGCCGAGGGACGTCCGAGCTTGCTTTCGCTCGAGATGAATCTGGATCCCGGCCTTCGCCGGGAAGGTCGGATGCGGAAGGTGGGGCAGACACCTTGACCTCCTTCTCCGCGTTTTTCCGCCTGACGGGCGCGGGCTGGGCCCTGGTGCGGGCCGACGCCCTGATCCCGCGCGAGGCCGAACCGCTGCTGCCGCCCAGCGCCAAGCTGGCGGGACGGCTGCTGCGCCTGTTCGCGGGTGGCGCGGCCAAGCGCGGCCGGCCGGGCGAGCGCCTGGCGCGCGTGCTGGAGCGCCAGGGGCCGGCCGCGATCAAGCTCGGCCAGTTCCTGTCGACCCGCGCCGACATCTTCGGGACTCCCTTCGCCGAGGACCTCTTGCGCCTGAAGGACCGGCTGCCTCCCTTCCCGCTGTCGATCGCCAAGGCCGAGATCGCTCGCAACCTCGGCAAGCCGCTCCCCGAGATCTTCACGGAGATCGGCGAGCCGGTCGCCGCCGCCTCCCTGGCCCAGGCCCATCCAGCGACCCTGGTCGACGGCCGCGAGGTGGCGGTGAAGGTTCTGCGCCCGGGCGTCGAACGGCAGGTCGCGCGCGACACCGGCGTGCTGCGCCTGGCCGCGCGCCTGGCCGAAACTCTTGCGCCCGCTTCCCGCCGTCTGCGGCCCACCGAGTTCGTCGAGGTCGTGATCCGCGCCCTCGAGCTCGAGATGGACCTGCGCTTCGAGGCCGCCGGCTGCGCCGAGCTGGGCGAGGCGATGGCCAAGGACGCCTATATGCGGGCGCCGGCCGTGTGCTGGGAGGGCGTCGGCAAGCGCGTCCTGACCCTGACGTGGGCGCAGGGCGTCCCGCTGTCCGACGCCGCGGCCCTCGACCTGCCGGGCCTGGACCGCAAGGCCCTGGCCGAGAATGTCACCCGCGGCTTCCTGGCCCAGGCCCTGGACCACGGTCTGTTCCACGCCGACCTGCACGAGGGTAACCTGTTCGTCGCCGCGCCGGCGAGCGTCACGGCCGTGGACTACGGCATCGTCGGACGGCTGGGCCCTGGCGAGCGGCGCTACCTGGCCGAGATCCTGTACGGTTTCCTGAACCGCGACTACGCCCGTATCGCCCAGGTGCATTTCGACGCCGGCTATGTGCCCGCCCACCAGGACAAGGACGCCTTCGCCCAGGCCCTGCGCGCCGTCGGCGAGCCGGTGTTCGGCCGCAACGCCCGCGACGTCTCGATGGGTCGCCTGTTGGCGCAGCTCTTCGAGATCACCGCCCTGTTCGACATGGCCCTGCGGCCGGAGCTCGTTTTGCTGCAGAAGACCATGGTCACGGTCGAGGGCGTGGCCCGCCGCATCGATCCGACCCACGACCTGTGGGCCGCAGCCGATCCGGTGGTCCGTCGCTGGATCGGCCGCGAGCTGTCGCCCGCCGCCAAGGTCCGCGACTTCGCCGAGGAGGCCCTGCGCGCCCTCCGCGCCATCGCCCGCCTGGCCGAGACCCCGCCCGCGAAGACCGAGATCCATGTCGAGCGACCGCACGTCTGGCCGCTGCTATGGTTCCTGGTCGGCGCCGCGACGGCGGGCGCGGCCTTCGTGACCGGCCTTTTGCTGTCGCGCTAACCCTCCGCTTGGTCCCGATCGCGCTTCTTGGCGGCGGTCGCGCGGCGGGCCTCGCGGGTCTTCTGCTCGGTCCAGTAGGTCGCGCCCTCGTCGGGCTTGAACATCGTGCGCGGCGCGCCCTCGCGCGAGACCACCGCGAAGACGTTGTCCTTGGGATCGTAGATCAGCAGATCACCATTGGCCCGTTTCAACGTCTGGGCCCCCTTGGGCGGATCGCTGACGAAGGCGTGGACCTTGGCGACATAGTCGTCGGCCGTCTTGGCGCCGAAGGTCTCGCCATTGCGCTCGAACGAACGCTGGGCGTTCTCCTCGGCCGTGCGGTCGCGGTTGGCGGCCCAATAGGGCTTGCCAGCTATCAGCTTGACCGGCGCGTCGCGGGGGTCGCTTCGACGCGGGCTTTCGGCCGAGGCCTCGGTCGCGGAGCCCTCCGACATGGCGCTGGCTCGCTCGCCGGCCTTCGGCGCCTTGACCGCCGAGGCCCCGCTGTCGCAGCCCGCCAAGCTCAGCGCGCCCAGCCAAGCGACGACGCCGACAGTAATCTGTTTCACAATCTTCATGATCGTATTCGCCCCATTGCTCTACCTTTACGGCATATATATACTTGACGAACCCACGGAATGGCGTAGGTTAGAACGGAAGGAGAAAGCCCGTGTCCGTTCTGTCGAAGCCGTATTTCCACGATGAAGCCGAGGCGTTCCGCTTCGTTGAAGGCATCGTTTGGGAGAAGGGCGTGAACTGCCCTCACTGCGGTGGCGTGGAGCGGATCTACGACCTGACCAAGACCCGTATCGGCCTCAAGAAGTGCGGCCAGTGCCGGAAGCAATTCACGGTGCGCGTCGGCACGATCTTCGAAGATAGCCACCTGCCCATGACCAAGTGGCTCCAGGCGATCTATCTCATGTGCGCCAGCAAGAAGGGCGTGAGCGCGCTCCAACTGTCTCGCGTGCTGGAGGTCACCTACAAGACCGCGTGGTTCCTGGCGCACCGTATCCGCAAGGCTATGGAAGACGGCGAGCTGGGCGTGTTCGGCATGGGCGGCGCCACGGTCGAAGTGGACGAAACCTTCATCGGCAACGATCCCGACGCCCCGGCTCCCCGCAAGGGCAAGCCGCGCGGCATCAAGCAAATGATGAAGGTGGTTACGCTGATCGAGCGCGAGAGCGGTCGCGCCCGTTCGATCGTCATTGACCGCTACAAGCTGACCGACATTCAGCGCGTGCTAGGCGAGAACGTCCACAAGGAGGCTCGCCTGATGACCGACGAGTCCCCGATGTACAAGGCGATGGGCGAGACCTACCGCTCGCACGAGGCCGTCAATCACACCGCTGGAGAATACGTCCGCTACGACGGCGACCGCTACATCACGTCCAACACGGTTGAAGGCTTCTTCTCCGTCTTCAAGCGCGGCATGAAGGGCGTCTATCAGCACTGCTCCAAGAAGCACCTGCACCGCTACTTGGCGGAGTTCGATTTCCGCTATTCATACCGTCAGGCGCTCGGCGTGAAAGATCAAGAACGCGCCTTGTGGGCGTTGCGCGGTGTTGTTGGGCGCCGATTGACCTACAAGGCACCTCACCCGCAAATCTAACTGTTGCCACGTTGCGCAACGTAGCAAGACTCGCTCAAGGTGGCACACAAAGCCACACAGGGAGAGGCGCAAAAAGGCACGAAAAGCCAAGGATTCCTTGACTTTCCGCGCCCCGGTGCTAGCCTTAGCTAGTTCCTAGTGTCTTGCTTCGGCTTGCCACATGGGATGCTCCTAGCAGGGCCTTTGGCCCCTGTTGTGGGGTATCGTCAGAGCGGCAGAGCCGCAAACTTCGGCGCTCTGGACGACATGATTTGGTGGAGCCGGGGGGAATCGAACCCCAGGGGAGACATTGCAGGTTGTTCCTGGGCACCAGCCCTCCGACCCCAAGCTTTATACGGCCTCCTCTTCTTCCGAAGGGGAGGCCGTTATGCTTTCTGGCACGAATGTAGGTGACGGAGGACCGTCGCCAAAAGCGAGCCTAGGCCCGGTCTTCCAAACCAAGCCTTCGCGCATGAGCGTTCCGTCCTGGCCTAGGCGGCTGAGCTGCGGCGACATGCTCTCACGGGCTACAGTCAGGCCGTACTTCTCATTGATCCAGCGAATTACATCGACGGCTTCTAGCCCATCAGGGTTCGCCCTGATCGCCTCTATCGCCATCTCCTTAAGCGTCTTCTTGCCGGTCCCGGCTGATCCGCGTTCGCGAGTCGGCCTCGACTGACCCTCTTGCGGCAAAGCCGCATAGGCCACATCGATTTCACGCAGCTCTTCCTTCAAAGCCTTGATCTGGCTTTGAATTTCGGCCCTGCGGGCTGTCATGAATGCTCGGAGCGTTATCGACATGCCGGTAAAATGCCCGACTCGCACCTAGCAACGCAAGAGGCAATCTTGCGCTCAGCGGCGAGTTTTTTGTTAACGCCTTGTTAACGGACTCCGGCAACCTGTAGCGGCCAAGGTTCACCCAGGCGCGATATGTGGTACGGTGCGGACCATGACCGACGAAAAAACCAGCCAGCCTGAAAAGTTCGTTGAGCTTGCGCGCAAGCTAGGCTGTGGCGAGGATGAGGCCGCGTTTGAAGATGCGGTCAGGAAGGTCGCGAGACCTAAACCCCAGCCCTCAGGCGAACCGGATTCGCCTAGGAAAAAGAAATGATGCGGTTTCTCTCGCTTCCGTGGGGACGCCTGGGCTGCGTTATTGGCGTTGCCGGATGCCTATCCACGATGGAGACGGCACCGATGTCTGGCGCGGTCGGCACCTGCGGCTTTCTAGCTGCCGGTGTAGCGCTTCACGCTATCTCGGTGTTTAGGCCCCGATAAGGCGAACCCGGTTCGCCTGACAAGGATGCTGAGTGAGGCCCATCGCATACGTTCATGCGGCATGCTGAACGTATGAAAACGCTTATCGCTAAGGGTGGGACTGACCCTTTCGCTAACCTTAGTACCAACTTTTGTGCGTTATTAAGTTGAACTTTACGAGTTCCGTGCGCATTATATCGGCGCTGATGGCGATGAAAAACAGCTCCCTGCCCCTCAAAAGGGGGTTCTGCGGCTCGCAGAGGTAAGAGGATTTCGCGCAATGGCCCTCCCTTCGGGGAGGGCTATTTTCTTGGGCGTTTGATAGCCTTACCCGCCACCGTGTGACCGACGACGGTCGCAAAAGTCACCTTAGGCAACGTCATATCGAGGTTCGGTTTGTGATGTGCGCTACGCACATCAATGACAACGTCTAGACCACGTGTTTTGGCTTTGATCGCCCGAAAATAGATAGCGTATGGCCCCTCAAGCCCTTCGATGGTGGCTGGGATGACGAACGGCGTCTGGTTGTTGAACCGAACCTTCCCCGTGGATGCCGCGATAATGATCCCCTTTAGCGATTGGGAGTGCTCGAAGCGCACGGGGCAAAAGGCCCGTGTTTCTCCCGCCTCGTCGAAACGGTGCTCTTCTAAATCGGTCTCGCGCCACTCGCGCGTAAAGGTATGGCAAGTGAAGGTCACGCGCACATTGTAGGTGCGGGCGTCCTCGCCCTTCGGCGTAACCTGCATCGTGAACGGATCTAGGTGGCTGAGATCATACTCAACTCCGCCGAACGTCCGCTTTCCCCAGCTCACACTTCACCGCCTTGAGGTCCGCGCCCCATCGGCGACTACCCTCCCGTCTGCGCTAACCTAGCCGGGAACCGCTATCGGTCAAAGATGGGTTTGCGAAGTATATATACGCCCCTTTACGTTTGATGAACGAAAGCGGAACAGGAGTCGAGTCCCAATCTTGACCCTCGGATTGCCTCTGGCGCTTTGGCGCGCGGATGGGCATGTGCAAGGGACGAGACGGACGCGGCGGGCGGGAGCTGGACGTGAGCGACAAGCGGGTTCTTCTGATCGTCGGCGGCGGGGTGGCGGCCTACAAGACGCTGCTGCTGGTTCGGCTGCTGCGCCGGGCGGGGATCGCCGTGCGGCCGGTCCTGACCAAGGCGGGCGAGCAATTCGTCACGCCGCTGTCCCTGGCGTCCCTGGCCGAGGACAAGGTCTACCAGGACCTGTTCTCGCTGACCGACGAGCACGAGATGGGCCATATCGAGCTCTCGCGGCAGGCCGACCTCGTCGTGGTCGCGCCGGCCACCGCCGACCTGATCGCCAAGGCCGCCAACGGCCTGGCCAATGATCTCGCCACCACCGCCCTGCTGGCCACCGACAAGCCGGTGCTGATGGCCCCGGCCATGAACGTGCGGATGTGGCTTCACCCGGCCACCCAGCGCAATGTCGCGACCCTGAAGGCCGACGGCGTCTCGTTCGTCGATCCGGCCGAGGGCGCCATGGCCTGCGGCGAGTTCGGCCCAGGACGCCTGGCCGAGCCGGAGGAGATCTTCGCCGCCATCGTCGCCATGCTTGAAGGCCCGGCCGCCAAGCCGCTGGTCGGCAAGCGCGCCATCGTCACGGCCGGCCCGACCTTCGAGCCGATCGACCCGGTGCGCGGCATCACCAACCGCTCCAGCGGCAAGCAGGGCTTCGCGATCGCCGAGGCCCTGGCCCGCCTGGGCGCGGAGGTCACCCTGGTCGCCGGCCCGGTCTTCCTGCCCACCCCGGTCGGGGTCAAGCGCGTGGACGTCGAGACCGCCCGTCAGATGCTGGCCGCCAGCCAGGCCGCCCTGCCGGCCGATGTCGGCGTCTTCGTGGCCGCCGTCGCCGACTGGCGCGTCGACGAGGCGTTCGGGACCAAGCTGAAGAAGGAGAAGGGCGGTCCGCCGGCCCTGACCTTCGTCGAGAACCCCGACATCCTGGCGACCCTGTCGGCCTCGGGGCCTCGTCGGCCCAAGCTGGTCGTCGGCTTCGCGGCCGAGACCGACCACGTCGAGGAACACGCCCGCGCCAAGCTGGCCCGCAAGGGCTGCGACTGGATCATCGCCAACGACGTCACCGAGCCGGGCGTGATGGGCGGCGGCGAGAACGCGGTGCTGCTGGTCACCAAGGACAAGACCGAACGCTGGGAGCGCGCCGCCAAGGACGTGGTCGCCGCCCAGATCGCGGCGCGGATCGCCCAGGCGTTGGCTTAGGGGCGCCGCGCGGCCCGATCGTGACGTGGACACTGGGGCGGCCGCCCTGCGCGTCGAGCATGCGAGGAGCGCGGTGACGGCGTGGTCCCGCTAGCGCGGTCTGGGCGACGCCAACGTGGCCTGATAGTCGGCCTCCCACCAGCCCAGAAGTCCTCTCTCGCCCATGATCGAGAAGAAGCGCTTCAGGATCTGGCCATGGCGCTCGGCGAACTGTCGCCAGACCAGCGTTTCGAGTAGCTCCGGCGTGATCACGTAGCCGCGAGGCGTCTTCTGGCACAGGCCCGCCTCGGCGAGCCGCAGCGCATTGCGCCGCACGGTCTCGAACGGCAAGCCCAGGGACCGCGACAGAGACGAGGCCGAGACCGGCTTGCCCACCTCGGGCTGGGTCGCCTGGCTCTCGCGCAGGATGGCGAACAGCAGGACGATGGCGAAGGGCTCTTGGACAATGGGAAGCAGCGTCTCGACCAGCCGCAGAAAATGATCCCCCCAGAGCCGCATCATGTAGCGATGAGGCGTCTCTCCGTCGACGACCGCATGCTCGGGCGCGTCAATCGCCCCCAGCCGTCTGAAGGCGCCATAGAGGTCGCCGATCGCCCGCCAGGTCGCTTCGGCCGTCGTGATATAGGCGGGCGTCTCCATGATGATCTTGGGCATGAAGACCCCAGCGTCCGTCTGGGTCAGAATGCCGGCCTCGACCATCAAGGCCACGCGCCGCCGCGCGGTTTCCTGGGGAATGCCGAGCGACATGGCGATGGAGCGCACGCGCACGGGCCGGCGCAGGTCGTCTGGCGGTGCGTGGCTCAGCCCGGCGTAGGTTTTCTGGAAGGTCAGGTTTCGCGCCATGTGCGCCAGGTTCGCCTGGTTTATGGCCAGCGCCAGCAGCGTGTCGAGCGCCGAGCGATAGGTCCCGCGCAGGAATCCGCCGGCGATCAGCTCGGCCGAGAACGCCAGGCAAAGGCGTTCGACAGCCCTGGCCGTGCTGGAAGCGGACGCCGTCATGTCCCCGCCCCCTCGGAGAGGTTCCGACTCAATCGTTTGCGCACAACAGCCCCCCAATACCGATCCGCGCCCCGCGGACGTCTAGTCTCGGCGTTCGGCGAGCGAAATTGAAGGGCGTCGAGACTTGGGTTTGTTCACAATTGTTACGCGGAAAGCGGCGCCGGCCGAGACCAAGCCGCTTTGAACTGGGCGCTCCGACGAACGCCTTGCCGGCTTCAGGTCTTCCCCACCCGCGGCGCTGTTCAAGGACGCTCGAGCGTCGCCCCCTGGCCCCACCCCGCCCAAATCGGCTAAAGCCGTCCTGTCCCCAGAACAGGAACTCCGCATGTCCGCCATCCCCGCCGGTCTCGCCATCCGCTTCAAGCGCTGGGAAGGCAACGCCGACCTGCCGGTCCCGGCCTACGCCACCGCGGGCGCGGCGGGTTTCGATCTGCGGGCCGCCGTGCCGGAGAACGAGCCGATCGTGCTGAAGCCCGGCGCGCGCTGCATGGCGCCGACGGGCTTTTCGGTGGCGGTGCCTGACGGCTTCGAGATGCAGGTGAGGCCGCGCTCGGGCCTGGCGTTCAAGAACGGCGTCACGGTGGTCAACGCCCCCGGCACGGTCGACAGCGACTATCGCGGCCAGGTCTGCGTGCTGCTGATCAATCTGGGCGAGGAAGACTTCACGATCCGTCGCGGCGACCGCATCGCCCAGGGCGTGATCGCCGCCGCGCCGCAATGGCCGCTGGTCGAGGTCGACGATCTGGACGCCACCGATCGCGGCGCCGGCGGCTTCGGCTCGACCGGCGTCTAGGGCGCGTTCGGTTTAAGCGTGGGCGGTCAACCGGCTCGCGCGCTCCAAGCGTCGCAATTAGAGGCCGGCGGCGCGCGAGGCCACGGCCAAATAGCCCGCGAAGCCCGCCGTGAAGGCGGCGGCGGCCAGCCACAGCAGTGGACGAACAAGTTCCAGGGTAGAGCGCTCGGCCAGTCGCGGGGCGTTCATCGGGACCTCCATGCCGCCATCTGGCGGCCTCTTGCCTCAACGAACCGAAGGCCTTTTGGTTCGCCGGACGATACTAGGCGGGGCTTTCGCGCGTCGTTCACCGCTTGGGCGCCGGCGAGGTCTTGGCGTCCGACGTAAAAACTTCTTCGGACCGATGTTGATTTTTGGACGACTGCGTCCATTTATCCGCTTGCCGCGCCCGCTGGATGACTCTATCGGGCGCGCTCACGCTGTCTGGGGTTCGTTCATGGCGTCGCCGCAAAAGAAGAAGCTGGTCCCGATGATCATCGGCGGGGCCGTCGTGATCGCCGTCGTGGTCGGCGGGACCCTTTGGTTCCTGGACAAACAGCGCTTCGAAAGCACCGACAACGCCTTCGTCCAGGCCGACACGGTGCAGATCAGCCCGCAGGTCTCCGGCTACGTGGCCGAGGTGCTGGTGGCCGACAACCAGCGGGTCGAGGCCGGCCAGGTGCTGGCCAAGATCGATCCCTCCACCTTCCAGGCCATCGTCGACCAGGCGATCGCCAACGCCAGCGCCGCCGACGCGGCCATCCGCGCCATCGACGACAAGAACAGCCTTGAGCAGGCGATGATCGCCCAGCGCGCCGCCGGCGTGACCAGCGCCCAGGCCGACGCCAACCGGGCCAAGGCCGACCTCGAGCGCTACAACAGCCTGGCCACGCAAGGCTGGGTCTCTCAGCAGAAGGTGCAGACCGAGCGCGCCGCGGCCACCCAGACCGCCGCCAGCGTGACCAGCGCCCAGGCCGCCCTGGAGGCCGAGCGCCGCTCCGCCCAGTCGCTGGGCTCGGCCAAGGCCCAGGCCGTGGCGCAGGCCGCCGCCGCCCACGCCGCCGTCGAGCAGGCCAAGCTGAACCTGGAGCGCACCGTGATCCGCGCGCCGGTCGCCGGCGTGGTCGGCGCGCGCTCGGTCCGTCCGGGCCAGCTGGTCCAGCCGGGCGTCGCCCTGATGTCGGTCGTGCCGCTGGGCCAGGCCTATATCGTCGCCAACTTCAAGGAGACCCAGGTCGCCCGCATCCGCGTCGGCCAGCCGGTCGAGATCAAGGCCGACGCCTTCGGCAAGGCCAAGATCGTCGGCAAGGTCGACAGCTTCGCCCCCGCCACCGGCCAGGAGTTCGCCCTGATCCCGGTCGAGAACGCCGTGGGCAACTTCACCAAGATCACCCAGCGCCTGCCGGTGAAGATCGCCGTCGATCGTAGCCAGCTGGGCGCGGCCCTGCGTCCGGGCCTGTCGGTGGAGATCAAGGTCGACGTCCGCGATCGCTCGGGCCCCTCGTTCGCCGAGGCCGGCCAGGCCACGCCGCAAGTCGCCCGCCAGGGCGTGGACCGCTAGACGGCGGACGGGAGTCATGACCGACGCCGCCCTCCCCGCCTCGGGCGCCGCCCAGGCTCCGGCCAAGCCCGAGGTCGCCAAGCCTGAAGTGGATTGGACCAAGCTGTTCCTCGGCTTCGGCGCGATGGTCATCGGCCAGTTCATGGCCATCCTGGACATCCAGATCGTCGCGGCCTCGCTGCCGCAGATCCAGGCCGGCGTCGGGGCCAGCACCGACCAGATCAGCTGGATCCAGACCGCCTATCTGATCCCCGAGGTCGTGATGATCCCGCTGTCGGGATATCTGTCGCGGCTATGGGGCACCCAGCGCCTGTACCTGGCCTCGTGCATGGGTTTCATCGTCATGAGCGTGCTGACGGGCCTGTCCTCGTCGATCGACATGATGATCCTGACGCGGGCCCTGCAGGGCTTCATCGGCGGGGCCATGATCCCGACCGTGTTCGCCGTGGCCTTCACCGCCTTCCCGCCCGAGCGGCGCGTGACGGCCAGCGTGATCATGGGCCTGATCGTCACCCTGGCCCCGACCGTCGGTCCGACCCTGGGCGGTCACCTGACCGAGGCGCTGTCCTGGCGCTGGCTGTTCTTCATCAACGTGCCCACCGGCCTTCTGGTGCTGTTCGGCGTGGCGCGCTGGGGCGACTTCGACAAGGGCGACCCGAGCCTGGCCAAGGGCTTCGATTGGTTTGGCCTGGCCGTGATGGCCGTCTTCCTGATGAGCATGCAGTACGTGCTGGAGGAAGGCGCCAAGGACGACTGGTTCGACGACACGGCCATCCTGTGGCTGACCGTCACCGCCCTGATCGGCGGGGCGCTCTTCATCTGGCGGCAGCTGACCTACAGGAACCCGATCGTCGAGCTTCGGGCGTTCTCGAACCGCAACTTCATGGTCGGCGTGGTCATGACGGCGGTGTCGGGCGCCAGCCTGTTCGGCGGCACCTTCCTCTTGCCGCAGTTCCTGGGCCGCGTGCGCCACTACTCGGCGTCGGAGGTCGGCACCACGATGATCGTCTCGGGCCTGTCGATGTTCCTGACCGGCCCGATCGCTGGCCGGCTGGTTCGCAAGACCGATCCGCGCGTGCCGATGTGCCTGGGCTTCCTGCTGGCCGGCTGGGGCATGTACATGGCCCATGGTGTGAGCAAGGACTGGGGCTTCTGGGAGTTCGCCGGAGTCCAGGCCTGTCGGGGCGTGGGCGTGATGATCGCCATGATCGCCACACAGCAGGTCACGATGAGCACCCTGCCGCCGCACATGGTCAAGAACGCCTCGGGCCTGGTCAACCTGGCCCGCAACACCGGCGGCGCGGTCGGCCTCGCCCTGCTGGCGACCTCGATCACCCAGCAGACGGCGCTCTACTACGACGACATGACCTCGAAGGTGACCCAGGGCGGGCCGACGGCCAGCATGATGGCCGGTCTGACCGAGCGCATGACGCAGCTGGGCGTCGCCGATCCGGCCGGCGCGGCTCGCAAGGCGATCGGCGGCATGATGGAGCAGCAAGCCACCGTCCTGGCGTTCGGCGACAGCTTCACCCTGCTGGCGATTGGCTGTTTCATCGCCGCCTTCGTCTCGCTGCTGGCCAGCCCCGCCAAGGGCGCGCCGCCCCCGCCCTCGGATGCTCACTGATGCCGCGCGTTCCCGGACAGATCGACGTCGCCAAGACCGAAGCCATCCTCGACGCCGCCATCGAGGTGATCGGCGAGCGGGGCCTGGCCGCGCCCATGGAAGCCATCGCCAAGCGGGCGGGCGTCTCCAAGCAGACGGTCTACAACCACTACGGCTCCAAGGCCGAGCTGATGCGGGCCCTGATGCAGCGCCGGGTGGAGTCGATCACCGCGCCCCTGCGCGGCCAGGAGGCCGTCGACAACCCGACGGCGGCGCTGGAGGCCTATGCGCGCTCGGTGCTGGAGACGGTGATCACCAACAAGAGCTACTCGATGCTGCGGGTGGTGGTGATGGGCGCGGGCGAGATGCCCGACGTCGCCCAGGAGGTCTACGAGGCCGGTCCGCTGAGCGCTCGGCGCGAGCTGGCGGCGTTCCTGCGGACCGAGACCGCGCTGGGTCGGATGAAGGTCGAGGACTGCGACCAGGCGGCGGAGTTCTTTTCCGGCATGATCATGGGCCAGAACCAGATGCGCTCGCTGCTGCGGCTGCCTTCGGACAAGACGCCCGAAGAGTTCGGCCGCTTCGCGCGGGAAGCGGCCGAACGATTCATGCGGGCCTACGCGCCGTAAGCCTCAAGGGACGAAGCTTACGCCTCGTCCTGGTCGGGCATGCCCATCATGTGGAAGCCGGCGTCGACGTGGACGACTTCGCCCGTGGTCGACTTGCCGAGGTCCGAGGCCAGCCACAGGGCGCAGCCGGCGACGCCTTCCATCGAGGTGTCTTCCTTCATCGCCGAGAACGCGCGGCCCTGGGCGATCATGCTCCGGCCGCCCGAGATGCCGGCCAGGGCCAGGGTGCGCATGGCGCCGGCCGAGATGGCGTTGGCGCGGATGCCCTTGGGGCCGAGGTCACGGGCGATGTAGCGGGTCGACGCTTCCAGCGCCGCCTTGGCCACGCCCATCGTGTTGTAGTTCGGGATGGTCCGCTCCGACCCCAGATAGGTCATGGTGATCAGCGAGCCGCCGTTCGGCATCAGCTTCGACGCGCGCTTGGCGACGTCCACGAAGCTGAAGGCCGAGATGTTCATGGCCATCAGGAAGCCCTCGCGGGTCGTGTTGTCCACGAACGAGCCCTTCAGCTCGTTCTTGTTGGCGAAGGCCACCGAGTGGACGACGAAGTCGATCGTGCCGAACACCTTCTCGATTTCGGCGAAGGCCGCGTCCATCGAGGCGTCGTCGGTGACGTCGGCCGGGATCATCGTCTTGACGCCGATGCTCTCGGCCAGCGGGCGCACGCGGCGCTCCAGTTCCTCGCCCTGATAGGTGAAGGCCATCTCGGCGCCCTGGGCGGCCAGCTGGCTGGCGATGCCCCAGGCGATCGAGTTGTGGTTGGCCACGCCCATGACGAGGCCCTTCTTGCCCCGCATCAGCTCGCCCTTGGGGAACGCGTAATCGTCGGCCATGTGTCGGGCCCTCTGTGGCAAATCGTTGAGCGCTGGTTAGCAGGCGGGAAGGCCGCGCGGAACCCTTCAGCGTTTGGCCATGCCCTCGAAGGCGGCCTCCAAGGACCGGGCGAAGGCAGTCGGATCGAACACTTTCGAGGTATGGATGGCCTGGGCGAGGCGGGCTTTAAGCGCGCCCAGGGCCGGCCGATCCTCCGCCAGCGCCATGGCCCTGGCGACATAGGTGGCCTTCGTGTCCGCGATCAGCTCGGGCAGATCCA
>CAKZJK010000035.1 GCA_936942565.1 uncultured Caulobacter sp.
GATGTAGTTCGGGCCGTTCTGATTGTTCAGATTATAGGTCCCGCAGGTCTGCGGCAGGATGTTGCGGTAGCAGTAGTCGACGATCTGCGCCGCGCCCAGGCTGGAGACGACGTCGCGCATCTTGATCTTGTAGTAGTCGAACGACGCGCTGAAGCCCGGCAGCCACGGCGGGTTGGACAACACGACGCCGAGCTGGGTGTTGCGCGCGATCTCGGGGGTCAGGTTCGGGTTGCCGACCACGCTCTGGATCGCCACGACGGTGACGTTGCGCGTGGGGTCGAGGAAGTTGGGCAGGGTCGTGGTGACCGGCGCCGCGAACAGCTCCGAGAGGTTGGGCGCCCGCACGTCTCGCGACGTCACGCCGCGCAGTTTCAGGCCCTCTATGGGCGTGGTCCATGTGCCGCCGACCTTCCACGTCCAGATCGTGCCGGACGTGCTGTAGTCGGTGATGCGCGCGGCGCCGTTGATGTTGGCGCGACCGGCCTTGTCGTTGTCGAACAGCGGCAGGTCCAGCTCCAGGAAGGCTTCCTTGACGTCGTACTTGCCGCCGCCATTCTTGTAGTTCCCGGCGTACCAGTTGTTGCCCAGGGTCGAGAGCACCGGATCGGCGGGGTAAGCGCCGGTGTTCGGGCTCTTTTCCGCGACGCCCGCGCCATAGGCGTCGGCGCGCACGGTGTAGTACTCGCGGCGGTACTCGGCGCCGAACGCCATCGACAGCGGACCGGCCCACAGGTCCAGGGGCGTGCCCGAGAAGTTGGCGCTGACCACGTCCTGGGTCATGCGCAGGCGCTGGAAGGGGCCGTTCTCGGGCTGGACGTAGGCGAGGGTGGCGGCCGAGGGCGGCTTGCCGCCGAGGATGTTCAGCGGCTGACAGCCGTTGGCGCGGGCGACCGGATCGGCGCAGACGATGGCGCCGTTGAGGACCGTGGCCTGGATGGCCTGGTTGAAGCGGGGGTTCAGGATGATGTTGTCGACATCGACCTTGGTGCGGTTCACGCCGCGCTCGTAATAGGCGTCATAGGCCCAGGGCGAGCCGAGGAAATCGAACCGGCCCTTCGCGCCGACCACGATGCGCTCCTGGCGACGGTCCGTATGGACGATGGTGTTGGGCAGGACGGCGTTGCTGGTGCCGAACTGGAAGCTGGTGATCCCGGCCGCGGCGCAGGCCGACTGCACCGAGGCCGGGACATAGGGATTAGAGCACTGCAGGGTCAGGCCCGGGCGGTTCTCGCCATTGACCGGCTGGTTGTGCGTCTTGACCTGACCCAGGTTCAGCGCGGCGTAGATCTCGTTGTTCTCGGCGAAGTCGTAGCCGATGCGGCCGTAGGCGACGCGACGCTCGATCGCCGACTGCAGGGTGCGGCCGGTGTCGACATTGCCCGAGAGGTCGCCGCCGACGCAGAAGCCCGGATAGCAGCCATTGACCGTGCCGGCGGCGTTCTTGGCGGGCGTCCCGTTCGAGCCGTACTGGAACTGGAACGGATTGCCGTTCTGGTCGAAGGCGATGCCCTGCAGCGGTCCGTTCGTGATCAGCCCGTACTTGGTGTAGTTGTAGGGTTGGGCGTAGGCGCGCATCACATACTGCGGCGAGCCGTCGTTGGTGACGTTGCGGTTGATCATCGTGGTCTGGATGAACCAGTCGCGATCGCCCGCGAGGTCGAGGCCAAAGTCGCCAGGACCGACGCCGTTCTCCTTGGCGTATTCGCCGCTGGCCACGACGTGCAGGCGCTCGTTCAGGAAGTCGCGACCGGCCGCCAGCTGGACCAGGCCCTGCTCGTTGTCGCCATAGGTCGTGACGCCCGCCTGCACATTGCCCTTGAAGCCGGTGAAGCGGGTGTCGGTGATGAAGTTGACCACGCCGCCGACGGCGTCCGAACCGTACGAGGCCGAGGCGCCGCCATTCACGACGTCGACACGCTTGATCAGCAGTTGCGGGAAGAGGCTCACGTCCGTGACGCCGGTGTAGTAGGCGCCGACCACCCGCTGGCCGTCGAGCAGGGTGAGCGTGCGGATCGTGCCCAGGCCTCGCAGCGAGAACGACGACAGGCCCTGCTGGCCGCTCGAGGTGCTGAACGTGTTGGTGGTCGAGCCGCTGGAGCCCTGCAGGGACGGCAGCTGGACGATGGTGGCGAAGATGTTCGCCTGGGCGTTGTTCTGGATCTGCGCCTCGCCAATGACGCTGGTCGGCGTCGGGGCGGTGAAGCCCGTGGTCTGGATCCGGGTGCCGGTCACGACGATTTCACTGACCGTGGCGTCGTCGTTGGCGGAGGAGGGGGCCTTGGGTGTCGACGCCGACTGCGCCAGGGCCGGGCCGGCCATCAGCATCGACATCAAGGCGGCCGCGCCGGCTGACATCAGCGCCTGGCTACGCGGGCTGACTAGAGTTGATCCGGCCGAAAGCTGGGTGATCTCGGTGATCGCCGCCCGTGACGGCGCGCGCGAACGGTTCATGCCTGTGGCACGCATTTCTTGGTTCCCTCCCTTGGCGCGAACGTCATTGCGTCAGCGCTTCGTTGACGTCGCCGAGCCGGCCGTGGGCGGGAACGGTAACGTTACCATACCGGTGGTATGCCGATGCGGGGAGGGAGTCAATACTCCGACATAATGGCTGACCTCGACCTTGCGGGGCCTGGTTTTATGCGGTGGGCAGGACCGCCGTGGACTGTCGCGCGACGATCTCGTGATCGAGCACGTGCTCGCGTCCCGCCTGGCCGTCCGGCGAGGTCCGCGCGATCTCGGCCGTCAGCAGGCCGAGCGCCTCGGCGGCCAGCTTGCGGACAGGCTGATGGACGGTGGTCAGTGGCGGCCAAAGGGTCACGGCCGCAGGCGTGTCGTCGAAGCCGACCACGGTCAGCTCGCGTGGCACGTCCAGGTGCCGACGATGCGCGACCGAGACGGCCGCGGCGGCCATATCGTCGTTGCTGGCGAAAATCGCCGTGGGCGGCGCTGGGGTGTCCAGCAGCTGCTCGGCGGCGGCCAGGCCGGAGGCGAAGCTGAAATCGCCTTGAGCGAGGACCGTGGTCACGCCGGGAGCTTCGCGCACGGCATCCTGGAAACCCGCCAGGCGCTGGCCGCTGGCCGCCTGATTGGGGTTGCCGAGGATGAAACCCAGATGGCGATGGCCCAGGGCGATCAGTTCGCGGGTCATCTCGAAGGCGGCGCGGCGGTCGTCGATCCGCACGCAGATGGCGTCCTCGACGCCGTAGGCGCCGACGGCGGCCATTGGCAGGCCGGCCTTGCTCAGCGCGCGGAGCACGACGGGGGATTCGCCCAGGGGCGGCGCCAGGATCACACCGCGAATGCCCGACGCCACCAGCGCCTTCAGTTCAGCCGGACTCGGCGCCAGACCGCCTTCACCGCCCTTGAGCAGGATGAGCCGGGCGCCTCGAATCGAGGCTTCCTCGAAGACCCCGGTCAGGAAGTCGCTCATGAACGCGGCGCTGGGATTGGAGTAGACGACGCCGATCCGCAATTCGGCCGACATCACCAGGCTGCGCGCGGCGACGTTCGGCGTATAGCCCAGCGCGCGGATGGCCTCGTTAACGGCTTGGCGCGTCTCGGGACCGACGCCGGGGCGATCGTTGATGACCCGGGACACCGTCATGGGCGACACGCCGGCGTGAGCCGCGACATCGATGATCGTGGGACCGCGAATGGCTCCTGAATTCTTCGCCAATCTCGCTTGTCTCCCAAAGCCGCCCAGATCGCCGAGGAAACGTCGACGGACCACCTGAAAGCTGTTTTGTAGCTCGAAGGCGCGCCGTCAAGCCCAAGCGCGCCCGCCGTGGTTATTATTTCCGATAATATATATTAGGCGATGATTGTGTGGCCGACGTCCGCGCGACTTGGTCATTAACGCCATGGTGTCACTGACTCCTAATTCTGCGAGTCGCAGCTGAGCCGTTACGAGTTGCCCTGTCGTTCCGGTTTTTCGCGATTTTTTGACTCCAACCATGCGACTGGCTGATCGCAATTGCTGCGACTGAAGGCGTACGTCGAAGCCATCGGTCGCAGCAACGGCCAGCCCTCTCAGAACTCAGTAGACAAACCCACCGAGCGCTCCGACTGCGGCGGCGTATGTCCAGCGCCGACGCAGATCCGCCGGCCAAGCTCGTGATCGCTCGCCCAGCTCCAGAACCATCGTCCTCGGCAGCTCGGTCGTCAGTAGAAACAAAGGATCGCGAATTGCGTGCGCGAACACGCTTTGCCAGTCGGCAATCTTGCTATGGCGATAACGGCTCAGCAGCCAGGACGGTCCCAGCGGCGATCTGGTCTCCTCGGCCGGATCTGACGGTTCGGCGAGGATCAGGAGCGCCAGGCGCACGTACAGCAGAAAAGCCTCGTTGCCGACGAGGGGCAGCTCCTTCGTCCCTCCGAAGAACTGGCCTTCCCGGTCAAGGAAGCCCACGAGCGAGATCGCCAGCGTTCGTCGGCCGGGCTGTGGTGCCCAGTCTTCACTATCCTCGCCCTCGATCCGCGCGTTCTCGCCTTCGACCCGACCGATCAGGCTGAGGAAACCTTTGCGGATGTCGACATAGCTGCCGACGGCGATGTTGCGCAGGACGTCGCCGTCGTAGAACAGCTCGGACAAGTTCTTGTCGGTATCGACCGAGACGAACACCTTCCGGCCGGTTACGGCCGAGACCGCGCCGACGCGCAGCACCGCTTCCTTCCGCAGGCGGTCCGGAAGCGTCATCACTTGTTCGCCTCGGGGACGATGGCCTCAAGGATGTCGTTCAGACGGGTAAAATCGATAACGGCGCCAGCCGCCGGCGCGACGATCGTCACGTTGCGATGGCGCGCGAACATCGCCGCGAAGCTCTCGGCCGCGGCGGCGTCGAATGCAACGATGATCAGTTGCGCCGTTGGATTGCGGAGCGACCGGCGGGTCAGGTCGAGGATGTGCTTGTCGACGAACGAAAACCCAAACGCTAAGAGCACGGCGTTGTCGACTTCAAGGCACCGCGCGAAGAGCCGCAGGAGGTCGTAGTAGATGCGTTCCATCAAAGTCGAATGGAACTTGCGCACACTGGGAAGTATCAGGACGTGATCCGTGAGGTAGGCCGATCGCGGCGCCGCAACGTCGATCGCCCCGGCCACCGGGGCGGCCACGGGCCCGGCCCGCGCGACGACTTCATCCGCTTGGCGCTGCCACGACAGGGAGCCGTGCAGCTTCACCAGATTGATCGTCGGCACTTCCGTGCTGCGACCTAACGGACTGCTAGAACGGTAGATGCGATCGAAGTAGCGTTCGGGCGCAAAGACCGGGGCCGCAAGCGGCGCCGAACGGTCGAACCCATCGTTCAGCACAACGCCGGGGACGGCCGCGACCGCGTCCTCGAAGAACAGGTCGTAGTTGGTGGTGAACACCACGGCCTGTCGCGCCAGGAGCTGCGACTTGCGGGCAAGCAGAATGCTGTCGAGAATCCCGACGAAGCGCCGATAACGCTCGCGGACCGCGACGGCGTCATCCCCAGGTGCGCCGGTCAAGAACTCCCGATTGATGGCGTTGATTGCCTCGAGGAACGCGAAGCTCTTCTTGTCGGCGTCCTCCTCCAAGCCAAGCAGAAGATAGGCGTCAATCTGAGCCTCGATGTCGCCGGCGGTTTCGATCGCCGGAAAGGAGGCACCCGAGCCGAATAGGAAGTTGAGCGCACCGGACTGGATGTACGGCTCCAAGAGCTTAGAGACGTTCTGGTTGTCAGCGTCAGCGACGACCGTCTTCATTCGCTCCCCCTCGCCGCAGTCAAGGGCCGATCTTAAGCTCGACGAGCGGAAAGCCGCAATCTACGCGGCGTGGCACGGACCGCTGTCCGAAAAACGCAGGTTAGTCGGTCCCCTTCCCGCGTGAACCACCCTCCCCCGGCTGACTTGAATGTGAGGGGTCCTGAAACCGTGTAGCGAAATCAAAGGCCCGGGTTTGGCTGTGCGGATGAGATTTGAGACAATGGCGACATGCTCATTGGCTACGCCCGCGTTTCCACCGCCGACCAGCGCCTTGATCTTCAGGTTGATGCGCTGACGCGCGCCGGTTGCGAGCGGATTTTTTCGGATCATGCCAGTGGCGGTCGCTGTGATCGGGTGGGCTTGGCGGACGCGCTGTCGCACCTGCGCGCTGGCGACACGCCGGTTGTTTGGAAGCTGGATCGCTTGGGGCGAACCGTCCGGCAACTGGTCGACTTCACGGCTGAGCTTCGTACGAAGGAGATCAACTTCGCCAGCCTGACCGATGGGATCGACACGGGTACGGCTGCAGGCCGGTTCTTCTTCCATGTCATGGCCGCAATGGCGGAGATGGAGCGGGACCTAGTTCGCGAGCGGACCTTGGCTGGTCTGGCTGCGGCGAAGACGCGCGGTCGGCTCGGCGGCCGTCCAACGAAGTTGACAGCGCAACAGGTTAGCCACGCGAAGCTGCTATTGGCGGACCCGGCGGTCAGCGGCGCCGAGGTCGCGCGGACCTTGGGCGTCGCGAGGTCGACACTCTATCGCTCTCTGGAACGACCGAAGGGGTCACCAAAGAAGCGGTACAAGCGGCCGATCGTGGATGCTGGCGTCGCCGCTAGGCGCGTACCTCAGGCCTTATGAGCCGAGCTAGGAACGATCAGATTTGGAAGTGCGCCAGAAGCTGACGTTTCGATCGCTTCAGATCCCAGACATTGAAACGCCCGCGCCCAACGATTCACGGTCTTGGGTGGATAGCGCCAGTCACGCCGCCGTCGCACAGGACGGACGCATAGAGCTTTGTTCCAAGATCACGGGTCTTGTCCGGTGGCCGATCGCAAGCCCTAAGGCCGCGATCGGCCTGACGCGTTACATCATTCCAAGCACCGGGTGGGTGACGTAGGGGTTTTCAAGCGCTTCGATTTCCTCTGCGGACAACACGATGTCGAGAGCCGCGACAGCCTCTTCGACATGGGAGACCGCCGTCGTGCCGACGATTGGCGCGGTGACATAGGGCTTGCTCAGCATCCAGGCCAAGGCCATCTGCGCCATCGATATGCCGCGCGCCTTGGCTAGCGCCTCCAGATTGTCGATGACGACCTTGTCGAGCGCGTTGGTGCTGTCCCAGACCCATTTGGAGACTTCGTCGATCTCGACGCGTGGGGTGACCTTGCCCCATGTGTGGGCCAGACGACCGCCGGCGAGCGGGCTCCAGGGCGTGATGCCGATCTTGCGATCCTCGCACAGAGGGATCATCTCCCGCTCTTCTTCGCGGTAGATCAGGTTATAGTGGTTCTGCATCGCCACGAACTTGGTCCAACCGTTGTTCTGGGCGATGTTCTGCAACCGCTCGAACTGCCAAGCATACATGGTCGAGGCGCCGATATAACGCGCCTTTCCGCTCTTCACGACGTCATGCAGCGCCTCCATGATCTCCTCCATGGGAGTCAAGGGATCGAGGCGGTGGATCGTGTAGAGATCCACATAGTCCAGGCCCAGCCGCTTGAGGCTCTTGTCGATCTCGCTAAGGATCTCCTTACGCGACAGCCCTCCGCCATTGGGTTTGCCGGGGCGCATCTCCATGCGGACCTTGGTGGCGACGACGATATCGTCACGGTCTAGCCCGTATTCTCGGATGAGCTTGCCAGTCACTTCCTCGCTGGTGCCCAGCTGGTAGATATTCGCCGTATCGAAATAGTTGATCCCTAGTTCGATCGCCTTCCGGAAGATGGGCTTTGCGTCGTCAAAATCCCTCGCCCAAGGGAACAGGCCATGCTCGCTGCCTGGCTTGCCGAAGCTCATCATGCCGAGACAAATCCTGGACACATCGACGCCCGTATTTCCGAGCTTCACGTATTTCATGGCCATTCCTTTAAAGGATGTGTTTGGAGCTAAGAGAAGCGGCCGACGCGGGGAAGCGAAGCGCTGGCCCAGACTAGAAAAGGGGCGACGCCCAGGTCAGGCTGGCGCCAGCTCGCCGAAGAAGTAGCTGGCGGTCACGCCGCCATCGATCAGGAAATCGCTGCCGGTGATGAAGGCGCCGTCGGGCCCCATCAGATAGGCGCCCAGGAGACCGATCTCGTCGGGCGTGGCCGCACGTCCTGCGGGCGATCTGGCGAGCATGTTGCGATAGCCCTCGCCGCGCGGCCCTGTCAGCTCGTCACGGGCGAGCGGGGTCATGACGATGCCTGGGCTGATGGTGTTGAGACGCGCCCCGCGTTTCGCCCAGGCCACGGCCTCGGCCATCACCCGCAGCGCATTGCCGCGCTTGGAAAGTTGATAGGCGTGGAGCGTGTCCTTGACCGCGCCGGGCGCCAGCATCGGCAAGGCGAGCAAATCATCCGCCGGCGTTGTAGCGAGCGCCCTGTCCTCTTCCGGCGTCAGCGCCGGCAGGCGGTGCCCAGATTGTGAGGCGATCACCACGCCCGCGCCGCCGTCGCCGATCACCGCGCCGAACTCTTCTAGTACAACCGCCGTGCCGAAGAGATCGACCTTGAGGATCGCCTCGATCGGCGCCTGGGACGGCGAGACGCCGGCGGCATGGATCAGCCCGGTCACCTGACCGAGCGCGGCGGCCTTTTGGGCCAACGCTTTGACCGAGGCGCGGGAGGAGACATCGACGCTGGCGGTGCTGATCTCGAAGCCCGCATCGGCGAAGACGGTCGCAGCCGCATCGGCCGCTTCGATCCGTAGGTCGGCGAGCAGGACATGCTTGCCCGCACTCACCCGTCGGGCGATCGCCTGGCCGATCGAGCCGGCCCCTATCACGACGACGACTTGGCTGATTTTCGTGTTCATTTCTGTACCTCCTCGGCGAGATAGTCCTCGTCGGTGACATGCTCCATCCAGTCGACGGCACGGCCATCAACGCTTTCGGCGATCGCGATATGCGTCATCGCCGTGGTCGACGTTGCGCCGTGCCAATGGCGATGTCCCACCGGACACCAGATGACGTCTCCGGCGCGGATCTCCAGCTTTGGCTCCCCCTCGCACTGGGTCCAGCCGACCCCACTGGTCACGATGAGCGTCTGACCCAAGGGGTGGGTGTGCCAGGCGGTGCGAGCGCCGGGCTCGAAAGTGACGATCGCACCGCCAGTCCGTCCTGGCGCCTGCGCTTGGAACGGCATGTCGATCCGAACGTCGCCGGTGAAGGTCTCAGGCGGCCCCTTGATCGAGGGCGATGCGCCATTGCGTTTGATCTGCATCGACAGTCTCCTTGGATCCGCAGGACTTAGAGGTGGTGAACCCCGAGGCTCTCGCGGACGCCAAACCCGGGCTCGCTCACGAGCCGCACGATCAGGTCCGCGATGCTCTTGCGCGATACGTAGGCCGAGGAGTTTTCAAAGGGTTCGCCCTTGACGCTTGTGCCATAGGCGATCTCGTCCCGGTCATTGAGCCAGGCTGGCCGGATCACGGTGTAGTCGAGGTCCGAGCCCTCCACGACCGCCGCCGAGCGACGATACGGATCCAGGATCGCGCCGTGCGTCTCGCCATCCTCATCATAGATGCCCATCGAGCTGATGAAGATGAGCCGCCTGACGCTCGCCTTGTCCATCGCCGCGACGATGGCCCGCGCCTGCCGCTCCATGTCGCCGGCGAGATTGGCGTAGACGATGTCCTGACCCGCCATCGCGGCGTCGAGCGCGGCCTGGTCGAGGACGTCCCCCTCTATGATCCGCACCCGGTCTTGACCCGCCCACTGGCGCAGCCGCGCCGCGTTACGGAGGTAGAGCGTCAGTCGCGCTTCGGTTCGCTCGACAAGAAGGCGCGTGGCGACGCGCGCGATCTGCCCGTGCGCGCCAAGGATTAGGATGTTGCCAGGCGAGGATGTCACGATCGTTGACCTTGCGCGTGGGAAGACGAGTTACCGATAGGAAAGCTGGAGCAGGCCCTCGGGCAGACGCGCGCCCGCCACCTCTAGGTCGTCGAAAGCAGCTTCGATCTTGGCCATGTCCTCCTCCCCGAGGATGACGTCCGTAGCGCCCAGATTTTCCCTCACGCGCTCGAGCTTTCGCGTACCAAAGATCGGAACGATGAAGGGGGTGCGCGCCAACAACCAGGCCAGGGCGACCTGGGCCGCTGTCGCCTGCTTCTCGGCGGCGATGCGGTTCACCAGGTCGACAATGCCTTGGTTGGCGTCGCGCGCCTCCTTGGTGAAGCGTGGCGAGGTGGCGCGAAAATCAGTGGGCGCGATCGGGGTGTTGGCGTCGATCTTGCCGGTCAGGAAACCTGACCCCAGCGGCGCCCAAGGCACGAAGCCAATGCCCAATTCCGCGCAAAGCGGCAGCACGTCTGGTTCTGGGTCTCGCGTCCAGAGGGAGTATTCGCTCTGGATAGCCGTTACCGGCTGGACGGCGTGGGCGCGCCGGATCGTGTCGGCCGCCGCCTCGGACAGCCCGAAATGCTTGACCTTGCCAGCGGCGATCAGGTCCTTGACGGTCCCCGCCACATCCTCGATCGGCACATTGGGATCCACCCGGTGCTGATAGAGCAGATCGATCGACTCGATGTTCAGTCGCGCGAGGCTGGCGTCAACGACATGGCGGATGTGGTCGGGACGACTGTTGACGCCGCCCTGACGTTCGCCGGTTTCCTCGTCAATGGCGAAGCCGAACTTGGTGGCGATGACGACCTCATCGCGGACCGGGGCCAACGCCTCGCCGACAAGCTGTTCATTGGTCCAGGGCCCATAGGCCTCGGCGGTATCGAACAGGGTGACGCCGAGATCATGCGCGCCGCGGATCACGCGGATCGCCTCGGCCTTGTCCGGCGCTTCGCCATAGGTCGAGGCGAAGCTCATCGTGCCGAAGCCAATTTCCGAGACGGTGAGATCGCCGAGTAAGCGGGTCTTCATGGGACAGTCCTTTCAATCAAGACGCGGGGCCGGCGCATCGGTGCGCGGCAACCATCGGGACAGGATGAAGCAGGCGAGGCCACCTACAGCCACGGCTAGCCCCAGTGGGCGCGGCGTTCCGTCCGCCAGCAGGGCGACCAGACCTGAACCGGCCATGCCAATCCCATAGTGCAGGGCGCCGACGAGGGCGGAAGTCGCCCCCGCTCTCCGCGGCTGGGTGGTGAGTGCGCCGGCGATCGAGTTGGCGACGATCAGGCCCGACATGGCGCAATAGGCCAATAACGGCAGGACCAGGCCGACGAGACCGTCGATGCCCGTCAACGCCATGATCAGAGAGACAGAGCCGGCAGCGGCCGCGCCGATGGCGCCCGTCTGCAGCAGCTTGCGGCTGCCCCTCCGCGGAACCAGTCGTACATTGACCATGTTCATCGCCATGATACCGATGATTGAGGCTCCAAAAAGAAAGCCGTATATTTGCGCGGGCACCTTGTAATATTCGATGAAAACGAAGGGCGTGCCGGAGATATATGCATATATTCCGACATAGAATAGGCCGCCGACGATCGCGTTTAGCATCACATTTCGGTCGCGTATGACGTCGAGGTAACTGGCAAAGGCGAGACTCAGAGGACCTGTCCTGCGCGAATTTTCCGGCAAAGTCTCATCGATGGTGAACAGCGCCGCCAGAGTTGCCAGGCCGAAAATCGCCATGCTCCAAAAGATCGCGGGCCAGGCGGCGATCCGGAGAATCTGCCCGCCGATCAGCGGACCAAGCAGAGGCGCAACCGCCATGATGGTGATCAGCGTCGATAGCATCTGCGCAGCGCGACCGCCCGGATAGAGATCGCGGACCATGGCGCGGGCCAGCACCACGCCCGAGCAGGCGCCCAGCGCTTGCACGATCCGCCAGGCGATCATCTGCCAGGCGTCGCCCGATAGCGCGCAGCCCGCCGAAGCGACGACGAACAGAAGCAACCCAAAAGCAACTGGCGTACGCCGGCCGTAACGGTCGCCGATCGGCCCCCAGATCAATTGCCCAAGACTGAAGCCGATCAGATAAGCGCCGATGGTGAATTCAACCGTGCCGTGGCCGGTGCGCAGCGCCTTGGCCATGACAGGAACGGCAGGCAGATAGAGATCGGTCGAGATCGACCCGAACCCCATGAGCGCGCTGAGCACGATCATCACCCAGAGCTGGGGCCGCCTCGCCGACGCCAGCGGTTGGGCCGCCGGCTCGGCGGCGGCAGTGTCGGTTGACATGACCACTCTCGTTTTCCTCGCCGCAAGGGCTATGGCATTGCCGTCTTGCGCGGACGGGACTCTGCTCAGCGCCCCGTGGTCGCTAGCAGATGCGCCGGATAGCGCTCGCCTTCGATATCGAGGTCGGCCAGAGCCTGAGCGATCTCGAAGAGATCGCCGTCATTCAGCTCGAGATCAGCGGCGGCCAGGTTCTCTTCCAGGCGATGCAGTTTGGTGGTGCCGGGGATCGGTACGATCCAGGGCTTCTGCGCCAGGAGCCAAGCCAAGGCGACCTGCGCGGGGGTGGCGCTCTTCTGCGCCCCGATGGACTTGAGCAGATCGACCAACGCTTGGTTCTTCGCCATGGCCTGGGGGGTGAAGCGCGGCAGGTTGTTGCGGAAATCGCCTTCGCCGAGCTTGGTGTCCTTGCTCATCGCGCCGGTGAGGAACCCCTTGCCAAGCGGGCTGTAGCAGACCAGGCCAATGCCCAGCTCTTCGCACGCCGCGAGTATGCCGTTGGTCTCGACGCCACGTGACCAGAGCGAATACTCGTTCTGCAGGGCGGCGACCGGTTGCACGGCATGGGCGCGTCGCACCGTCGCGGCGCCGGGCTCCGACAGGCCAAAATGGCGCACCTTGCCCGCCGCGATCAAATCCTTGACCGCTCCAGCGACGTCCTCGATTGGCACGTCGGGATCAACGCGATGTTGGTAGAAGAGGTCGATGGCCTCGATGCCGAGCCGCTGGAGGGAAGCGTCGGCCACCGCCTTGATATGCTCAGGCCGGCTGTTGAAGCCTCGGCTTTGCCCCTCAACGATGTCGAAGCCGAACTTGGTGGCGATCACGACCTGGTCGCGGATTGGGCGGAGAGCTTCGCCAACCATCACCTCATTGGTGAAAGGACCGTACATCTCGGCCGTATCGAAGAAGGTGACGCCGCGATCAGCCGCCTGGCGGATCAGGGTGACGCCCTCCTCCTTGCTCACCTTGGTGGCGTAGCCGAAGTCCAGCCCCATACAGCCGAAGCCGACGGCGGAGACCTCGAGCCCGCTCGCGCCCAGTTGTCGCTTGATCATCGCCATTTCCGTTCATCACGCATGTGACCTTGACGGCGCCAAATTAGGCGGAAGCGATTGATCGAATTAGATGGCAATATTTTCTAGGCTATATGACCCACAGTCATCAATTTGCGGGCCTTCCTAATGCGGCGCGAAGACATCGCCGATCTCACCATATTTCTGGCCGTCGCCGAGGAAGGAAGCTTCACGGGCGCCGCCAATCGCCTTGGGCTCTCGCAATCGGGACTGAGTCATAGCATCCGCCGCCTGGAGGATCGCCTGGGTCTCAGACTTCTGGTGAGAACGACCAGGAGCGTTGCGCCGACTGACGCTGGCGAGCGTCTGCTTGAAATCCTTCAACCCGCCATGAACGGCATTGAAGGAAGGCTCGCTGAACTGACCGCGTTGCGCCAAACCCCGGCGGGCACCATTCGGATTTCGACTTCGGAACACGCAGCGCAAGCAATACTCTGGCCCGCGGTCGATCGGCTCATCGCCAAGTATCCCGACATCGTCGTGGAAATCTGCACCGACAATGGCTTCATCGATATCGTCGCCGACCGGTTCGATGCTGGCGTCCGCTTGGGTGAACAGGTCCAGAAGGACATGATCGCGGTGCGTATCGGGCCGCGCATGCGCATGATCCCCTTCGCATCTCCCCACTACATCGAGACCCATGGCGCGCCGCTGACTCCGCACGACCTCGCGCGCCATCGCTGCATCAATCTGCGTTTCACGAACGCTGGCGGCATCTATGCCTGGGAGTTTGAGAAGCAGGGCCGCGCCATGCATGTGAAGGTCGAAGGCCCACTCGTCTTCAACAGGACGCCGTTGGTTATTCAGGCCGCGATCGCGGGACACGGCATCGGCTTTCTGCTTGAGGACGCGGTTGCGCCCTGGATTCAGAAAGGAGCGCTTGTGCCGCTGCTCGATGACTGGTGTGAGCCGTTCGACGGCTATTTTCTCTATTACCCGTCTCGGCGCCACTCTTCGCCGGCATTTAAACTGCTGGTGGACGAGCTTCGCTATCGCGAAAGGGACGAGCCGGCTGCCCATGACCGGGAGTCATGAGATCAATCGATATTCATCTGTAGCGGACGAAGAGATGCCTCTCGTATTCTCCATCGTATTCGCCGTCTCTCGATCGAAACAACGGGTTGAATGACGATTGGCGCTGTTTGAAATCCTGCTCGCCATGCTGCTTGCGGCAGCTCTGCTGTCGATGTTCGCGACACGCATCGGCGTGCCCTATCCCACGCTTCTTGCGCTCGGTGGCGCGGGCTTGGCCCTTGTGCCGGGCATGCCGACCATCGCGGTGGAGCCAGAGCTGATCCTTGCTCTCTTCGTGGCGCCGGTTCTGCTCGACGCTGCGCATGATGTCTCCTGGCGCGACCTGAAATCCAACTGGCGCCCCGTGCTTTCGCTCGTTCTGGTCGCCGTCGGCCTGACGACGATCGCCGTCGCGCTCGCCGCCCGCTTTTTCGTGCCCGAAATGCCCTGGGCCGCAGCGATCACGCTTGGCGCGCTGCTTGCGCCGCCCGACGCCGTGGCGGCGCTGGCCGTAATGCGCTCGGTCTCGCCTCCGCACAGGCTGCGTGTGGTCCTGGAGGGCGAAAGCCTGCTCAACGACGCCTCTTCGCTTCTCATCTACAAACTCGCCGTCGCGACCGTGGCTTTGGGGACGTTTAGCCCCGCGAGCATCGCGCCGACGATGCTTCTCATGTCGGTCGGAAGCGTGGCTGTCGGATGGGTCCTGGCCAAAGTCGTCACGCGAATGACGTTCTTTGTCCACGACCCAGCGACCGCCACGATCATCCAGTTCGTCGCGACGTTTGGCGTGTGGGTTATGGCCGAGCATCTGGGCTTGTCGGGCGTGATCACTGTCGTGGCTTTCGGCGTCACAGCGGGACGACGCTCGTCGGAAGCTTCCAACACCGAGGTCAGGGTCAAGTCTTTCGCCGCCTGGGAAACCGCGACGACGGTCCTCAACGTCCTCGCCTTCACGATGGTCGGCCTGCAACTACGCCCAATCGTCGCCAACCTGAACGCCGCACAGTGGCGGGACTACCCGCTGTATGCCCTGGCCATACTGGGCATCGTGATCGGGGTTCGCCTGACATGGGTGTTGCTCTATGGGGCCGTCAGGCTTGTCTCGGGCCATCAGCCTGATCAATTGCTCGAGACCTGGACCGGCACGCTCAAAAGCGGCTTGGTGGTGGGGTGGTCTGGCATGCGCGGCATAGTGACAGTCGCCGCCGCGCTCGCTCTGCCCCAAGGCTTTCCTCAGCGTGAATTCATCCAGCTGGTCGCTTTCGTCGTCGTTCTGGGCACACTCGTGATCCAGGGATTGACGCTCAAGCCCCTGCTGAAGGCGCTAAGATTTCCGGCCGACACCGTCGTGGCTGACGAAATTCGGCGCGCGCGCGAGGCCGTGGCGCTCGCCGCCCTGCAATCGCTGGACGACAAGGCGGGAGATGCGGTCGAGCGTTTGAGGGCGAAATATGGCGAGGCGATCGCAGCAGCGAAGGCTGACCACGACATAGGGATTTCCGCGGACACGGCCCTGAGGCTTTCGACCCTGCCCGCCTCGAGGCGAGCGCTTGATCGGCTTCGCCAAGACGGAACTATCGGCGACGAGGCTTTCAGGGCGGTGGAAGAAGAACTCGACTGGCTGGAGCTTGGCGCCGCCCGCCCTAGCACTCCCTAACGCTTGCGCATGCCGCGCAGAAGCGCCTGGCGCGCGTGGGCCACACGGGGATGCCGCAACGCGGTGGAGAGCCAGACCAGCGAATAGCTTAGGCTCATCCCTCTGTTCGGTGCGGGGATCTCGGCCAAAACTCCCTGCTCGATCTCTCGCTGGCAAAGATAGTTTGGCAGAATAGACCACCCCGTCCC
>CAKZJK010000036.1 GCA_936942565.1 uncultured Caulobacter sp.
CTTGGCGCGTGTGGCTGGCGATGTAGTCGCTTTTCATGTTGTGCATGTGGACGTGTTCGCCTGGCGCGACGGCGGCGGTCATCGAGCCGATCGGAGCGCCGTATTTCAGCACCTTGTCGCCGACCGACAGGGCGCGACGCGCGATCTTGTGCCCGACCGCCACGCCGCCCGCGGCGACGATGGACTGACCATCGATCTCCAGCCGCTGCCCCGCCTGGATCGGCGCGGCCAGCACCAGGATGTTGTCTTCTGGATGCAGTAGAACAAAGCTCATGCGGGGATCTCGTTCTCGGGGACGGGCGCTTCGGCGTGGAGCAGTCCAGCCTGGCGCAGGTCGCGCCAGAACGCTGGCGAGATCGGCGCGTCGAGCCAGTCCAGCGCCTGGCGCACCTGACCCGCTGAAGCCAGGCCTGGAATGACGCTGATCACGGCCGGATGGGCGAGTGGAAAGCGCAGAGCCGCGGCCGGGAGGGCGACGCCATGGTCGCGGCAGACCGCCCGGAGACGCGCCACGCGTTCGATGATCGCCTTGGGCGCCGGCTCGTAGTTGTAGTGCAAGGCCGCGCCCGAGGCCGCGTCCTCGACCAGGATCCCCGAGTTGAAAGGACCGCCGACGATCACCGACACCCCCTTGGCGGCGCAGGTCGGGAGGAAGCTGTCGAGCGCTGACTGTTCGAGCAGCGTGTAGCGGCCGGCCAGCAGGAAGACGTCGAAATCGGCGTGGGCGGCGGCCTCCAGGCAGACCTGCCACTCGTTCACGCCCAGTCCGATGGCGCCGGCGAGGCCCGCCTCGCGCAATTCGACCATCGCCCGATAGCCGCCATCGAGGAACGTCTTCAGCTGCGCCGGATGAGCGTCGCCATGGGTCATGCGCCCCAGGTCATGGGCCAGCAACACGTCCACGCGCTGGCGTCCCAGCCGCGCGAGGCTGGCCTCGAACGCCATCATCACGCCGTCGTAGCTGTAGTCGAAGACGGGCTCGAACGGCGCGGCGTCGGCGAAGCCGTGCCTTACGGCGTCGGCCGCCGCGTCGATCGGTTCCAGGCGGCGGCCCACCTTGGTCGAAATCCGAGCGGAGCCGGGGAGCAGGGCTCCGAGGCGGCTCTCGCTGAGACCGAAGCCGTAGTGCGGCGCGGTATCGAAATAGTCGAGGCCCGCGGCGAGCGCGACGTCGACCGCCGCCCGCGCGGCCTCGTCCGAGACCGGCGTATAGAGATTCCCAAGCGCCGCGGCGCCAAAGCCGAGACGGGGCAGATCGGGTTGAAGGGGTTTCATTGAAGCCCCGCATCCAGACGGTAGAACCGACGGGCGACGTCCGAGAACACAGCTTGGGCGGAGGCCGGAGCGCGCAGGGCGGGGAAGCTTTTGGCTTGCCCGAGCCAGGCGGCGTAGTCAGTCGCGAGATTCACCACGGGCCAGTCGCTGCCCCACATCAAGCGATCGGTTCCGAACAGCGCGATCAGGTGGTCGACATAAGGCGTGATCGCGTCCGGCGACTGATCGGGTCTCGCCTCGGTCAGGAGGCCCGAGAGCTTGCAGTGCACTTGGGGGAGGGCGGCGAGCCGCGACATCGCGTCGGCCCATTCGTCGAACGCGTCGCGAGCGATCGGCGGTTTGGCGCCGTGGTCGATCACGATCCGCAGATCGGGCCGCCGTGTCGCCAGGGACAGCAGGTGGGGAAGGTGACGCGTGAAGACGAGGGCGTCCAGCGATAGGTCTCGCGACACGAGGGCGTCGATCGCGGGGGCCAAATCCGACCGCGCGATCCAGGCGTCATCCGACAGGTTCTGCAGCATGGGTCGCACGCCCTTGAACTTCGGGCGCGCGGATAGCGCCGCGATCCGCTCGGACGCTCGGGGCGACTGGAGATCGACCCATCCCACAACGCCAAGAATGAGAGGCTCGTCTTCGGCGAGCTCAAGAAGCCAGTCGGTGTCGGCGTCGTTGGGTTGGGACTGCACCGTCACCGCGCCGACCAGGTCCGAGCCCGCCTCGGCGCGCAGATCGCGAGGCTCGAAGTCGCGATGGATCGCCGCGAGATCGGGTGTCGGCCAGGCGCAATCGTTCTGGCCGATGCGCCAAAAGTGCTGGTGGGCGTCGATCAGCACGAGACGATCGCCTTGATCACGCCAGCCTCGGGATTCATCCAGTTAGGCAGATCGGTCGGAAGATCGGCCAAACGACCGCTGTGGGTGTTCAGCGCGCGCGTGGGGGCCTTGCCCGCGCGGATTGTCTCCACCACCATCTCGAAGTCTTCCAGCGTGGCGTTGCGACTGGCCAGCAGCGTCGTTTCGCGCTTGTGGAACTCGGGGTCGGAGAACGTGATGTCGGCGCTGACGACCGAAATCAAAACGTAAGCTCCGCCGTGGCCGACATAGGCGAACCCTGCTTCCATGGCCTTCGAATTGCCGGTCGCGTCGAACACCACGTCGAAGAAGTCGCCATCCGTCAACAAGCCCAGCTGCCGCGCGGAATCCGGGCCGAGATCGACGGTGTGGTCGACGCCGATGTGCTCGGCGCAGAAGTCCAGGCGATCGCGTCGGCCATCCAGCGCCGTCACCACTCCGCCAGCGAGCTTGGCGAACAGGGCCGCCGCGATGCCGATGGGGCCCGCGCCGACGACGAGAACACTTTGTCCGGGCTTGATCTGGGCGCGGCGCGCCGCGTGAGCGCCGATGGCGAGGAACTCCACCATGGCCGCCTCGTCTAGCGATAGGCCGGTGGCCTTGCCGACGAAACCCGCCGGAACGCACAGGTACTCGGTCAGGCCGCCATCCACGTGGACGCCGAGCACCTGGATGTTTCGGCAACAGTTGGGCTTGTCCTTTCGGCAGGCCGAGCAATGGCCGCATGACATGTACGGCATGATGTAGACGGCCTCGCCGGGCGCGAGGTCGACGTCGGCCGGGGCCGAGACCACTTCTCCCGCCAACTCGTGTCCCATGATCCGAGGATAGGCCAGATAGGGCTGGGTGCCGCGGAAGATGTGCATGTCCGTGCCGCAGACGCCCACGCGGCGAACACGAACCAGAACCTCGCCCTCGGCCGGGATGGGCCGTGGGCGCCGTTCCAGAACCAGTTCGCCCGGCGCTGTGCAAACAAGGGTGTTCATCATGCGAGGGGTGCCTCCGGAGCGGTGGTGGTGTCCATCGACAACGCCGTCCGCGCCGCCGAGAGGCCGTAGGCCGCGACGACCGCGAAGCAGACGCTGGGAACGAGGATCGCGTGGTTGATGGCGCTGAGATCGGAGATCGCGCCCATCAAGGCGGTGAAGACCGCGCCGCCAATGATCGCCATGACCAGGAACGACGATCCCGTCTTGGTCAGCGGACCAAGATCCTTGATCGCCGTCGCGAAGATGGTCGGGAACATGATCGACATGAAGAAGCTCGTCGCGGCTAGGGCGATGAGGCCAGGCTTGCCGCCGGCGAACGCCGCGAAGAGCGTGAGCGCCGTATTGATGGCCGCGAAGACGGCCATCAACTTGGTCGGGCTGATCTTGCCCATCGCCGCCGTGCCCACGAAGCGCCCGGCCATGAAGCCGACAAGCGACCAGGTGAGGTACGCCGCGGCGGCCTTCTCGCCCAGGCCAACCTCGTGCTGGGCGTAACGGATCATGTAGCTCCACACCCCGACCTGGGCGCCGACGTAGAAGAACTGGGCCATCACCCCGAACAGAAAGCGTGGGCGCCGAAGCAGGGCGGCGATGGCCGCGCCCGCGGAGGGGGCGTTGGCGACGTCCTCGGGCGGCGGCCGGGTGGCGGCGGCGGGAAAGCGGGTGAGGGCGACGAGAACCGCCCATCCGAACACGACGGCTGCGATCACCAGGTAGGGAAGCTGGGTCGACCGGGCTTCCTGCGCCTGGAAGGCGGCCAGTTGCGCGGCGCTCATGGCGTCGAACTGCGCCTTCGTCGGCTCGACGCCCGAAAGGATGAATTGGCCGCCCAGGAAAACCGCCGTGATCGAGCCCAAAGGATTGAAGGCCTGCGCGAAGTTCAGGCGACGCTCGGAGGTCGCCGGGTCGCCTAGGACGGTGATCAGCGGGTTGGCCGAGGTCTCGAGGAACGCCAGGCCCGACGCGATGACGAATAGAGCGGCCAGAAACAGGGGGTATTGGAGCGCCGCGGAGGCCGGATAGAACATCAGGGCGCCAAGGCCGAACAGGCCGAGGCCAACCAGAACCGCCATCTTGTATCCGTATCGCCGCATGACGATCGAGGCGGGCAGGGCGAGAAAGAAGTAGCCGAGATAGAAGGCGGACTGCACCAGGCCCGATTGCAGGTCCGACAGGAAAAAAGCCTTCTTCAGGTGGGGGATCAGCACGTCATTGAGATTGTTCGCGACGCCCCACAGGAAGAACAGCGCGATGATAATTGCCTGGGTCAAAACGGCCCCATCCCGACGTCGCGTTTCCATCTTGCCTCCCAAATGCCTCGGCGCGTTCGCGCTCTCGTGTTGGCGATCATCGTCGCCACCCACGTCTTATCGCGGGTAAAAAGCATTGCATCAATGAAATTTTGAAGTAGTCAGTATTGCAAGGCGTCGGCGCGAACGACTGGCGTCTCAACGGAGTGGGGAGCGCCATGAAGCCGTCTAGACGCGATCTTTTTAGCGGAGCCGCCGCCGCGAGCATGGCCTTCGCCAGCGCGGACTCTAGCGCCGGGATCCTGACGCCGCCTGGGTTCGACAAGATCGCCGATGGGCCGTTCAAGCCAACCTGGGATTCGCTGAACGCGACCTACAAGACGCCGGACTGGTACCGCGACGCCAAGTTTGGCCTGTGGGCGCACTGGGGCCCGCAATGCGTGCCGGAAGCCGGCGACTGGTATGCTCGCGGCATGTACGAACAGGGCAGCCGAGCCTACGACCACCACCTGAAGACCTATGGCCATCCCGCCGATACGGGCTTCATGGATATCTACCCGAAGTGGCGGGCCGAGAACTGGAATCCAGACGACCTGCTCGATCTCTATGTGAAGGCCGGCGCCAAGTACTTCGTGGCCATGGCCAACCACCACGACAATTTCGACGCCTACGACTCGAAGTTCCACGACTGGAACAGCGTCCGCATCGGTCCCAAGAAGGACATCATCGGCATTTGGGAGAAAGCGGCGCGTAAGCGTGGCCTGCGGTTCGGCGTCTCGAACCACTCGGCGCACGCCTGGCACTGGTTCCAGACCGCCTATGGCTACGACCCCGAAGGGCCACGTCGCGGCGAGCGCTACGACGCCTTCAAGCGCTTCAAGGCCGACGGGCTGGGAACCTGGTGGGAGGGCCTGGACCCGCAAGAGCTCTACGGCGGCGCCGTGATGCCGCTGCCGCCAGGCATCACCAGCATCGCAGAGGCCGACAAATGGCACGAGGCCAATGATCGCGCCTGGACGGAAAAAGCGCCGCTGAACAATCCGGCCTTCGTCCGTCAGTGGTATCTGCGCTGCAAGGACCTGATCGACAGCTACAAGCCCGACCTCGTCTATTTCGACAACTTCGACCTGCCGCTCGAGCAGGCGGGCCTGGACATCACCGCGCACTTCTACAACGCCTCGATGGACTGGCACGGCGGCAAGCTGGAGGCCGTGGTCAACATCAAGCCCGAGGAACGCAAGGTGCCTGGCGTCGTCGCCGACGTCGAGCGCGGCCTGCGCGCCGAGATCAGCCCCACGCCCTGGCAGACCGACACCTGTCTCGGCTCGTGGCATTACAGCCGCGAGATTTTCGACAAGAAGCACTATCGGCCTGCAGCCGAGGTGATCCATCGCCTGTGCGACATCGTCTCAAAGAACGGCAACCTGTTGCTGAGCGTGCCGGTGCGCGGTGACGGCACGATCGACTCCGAGGAACGGCGTATCGTGGAGGAGATCGGCGGTTGGATGGGGCGGTTCTCCGACGCCATCCATGGCACTCGACCGTGGGTGATCTACGGCGAGGGGCCGACCTCCGTGGTGACCGGCATGTTCAGCGAGGGCAAGCAGAAGCCGTTCACCGCCCAGGACATCCGCTTCACCACCAAGGGCAAGGCGCTCTACGCGCTGACGCTCGGGCGGCCCGAGGACGGAAAGGTCAGCGTCGTCTCGTTGGCCCAGGGTGGCCCTTACGCGCGTCGCGCGGTCAAGCGGGTCACGCTGGCGGGCGACAAGACGCCGCTGCCATTCCGCCAGGATCGCGCCGGCCTTCACGTCACGGTGCCCGACGCCGCGTTGCATCCGTTCGGCGTGGCCTTGCGGATCGACGGCGTGCTTTAGCGGGTGGCGCCTCGCCTCAAGGGAGCGAGGCGCGGACACGGCTACGACCCCGGGGCGGACGCGGCGGGCAACGGAAGTGATCGCGCCGCCCGCCTCAACGCTTGCTGGCTTCCGATGCTCGCCCTTTACCGGCGAGACGTAACCGCCGCGACGGTTTGCCCCGCCTTGGCGACGACAGCGCTTCAAGAGGATCGCGACACATGACCTGGAGAAACATCCTTCGGAGCGGCTTGGCGATCGCGGCCCTGGCGACGCTTCCCGCCCACGCGGCGGAGCCGATCAGCCAGCGCTTCAGCGCCGATCCATCGCCGCATGTGTTCGGCGGGCGCTACTATGTTTACGCCACCGACGACGCCTCGAACTCGGGAACCTATTGGGACTCCACGACCTGGCGTCTCTACGTCTCCAAGGATCTCAAGGCCTGGAACGACGCGGGGGCCTTCATGGCCGTGACGGCCTTCAAGTGGGCTCGGCCAGACGCCAAGGCCTGGGCGCCGGAAGCCGCGCATCGCAATGGTCGATACTACTTCTATGCGCCGGTGGGCGGCGACAAGATCGGCGTCGCCGTGGCGTCACGGCCCGAGGGGCCGTTCGTCGACGCCATCGGAGCTCCTCTGGTCGACAAGGCGCGCGACGCCAACGCGGGCGCCGAGCCGATCGATCCCCAGGTGCTGATCGACGACGACGGTCAGGCCTACCTGGTGTTTGGCACGCGGGTCCCCAAGATCGTCAAGCTGGGCGCAGACATGATCAGCTTGGCCGGTCCGATCCAGGACATCACGATCACGGGCTTTCCCGCCGACGATCCCAAGAAGAAGTATGGCGAGGCTCCGTTCCTCCATAAGCGGAACGGCCTCTATTATTTCAGCTTCTCGACCGGGTGGCCCGGACAGATCGTGTACGGCGTCTCTAAGACGCCCATGGGCCCTTACGCCTACAAGGGTGTGATCCTCGACTACCTGAAGATCTCGACCAACCATCAGGCCATTCTGGAGGCCGAGGGGCGCAGCTGGCTATTCTACCATGACAACCTGCTGCCCGGCGGCGGCGACCATCGCCGATCCATCACCCTGGCGCCGCTGACCTACACCCCGGATGGCGCGATCAACGAGGTAAAGCCCTGAGCGTCTGATCATCTTCACGTAAACTATTCCGCGCCTGGCGGGGCGGGGCGCGGAATTGCTTGCTGGCGGGCGGGGGCGTTCCGAGGGTTTTGGTCTGGCCAATATCGGCGAGGCCCGTCGTTTTCCGCATTAGGCTTTGATGCTTGTTGGCTTTGATTGAAGTCGTCGGCTCGGCCTGATACGGGCAAGAGAGGTCAGGCCAATTAGGCTTGCTCGCGCGGCGTTCCGAAGGAGCGCGGCCCGCGCCAAAGGACCGTTGGGTGGACACCGGGAAGTACTGTCGATGAGGCCACACGCGCGAACCTTGTCCTGCGTCTTGGGATTGGCGCTCTCGGTCTCGATGGCCCACGCCGCGCCCAAGCCCGCCTTCTTCCAGAGAGCCCAACTTTCCGTGGGTTTGGGCGACGACAATCAGGGCGACACGATCCCTGGCCCCACGCGGCCCAACGGCTCGATCCATCCGTCGCCCGACACCCTGAAAGCCAGCAACGCCGGCTACAATCCCGCCGAGCCGATCAGCGGCTTCGCCCAGCTGCATTCGCAAGGCTCCGGCGGGGTGACGACCTATGGGACGTTTCTGCTGTCGCCCCAGGTCGGCGAGCCGACCTTCGACGAGACAGCGCACCTGTCGCCCAAGGCCGACGAGACCCTCGCCGCCGACGCCTATTCGGTCCGGCTGACCCGCTACGACACCAAGGTCGAGGTCACGCCGGCGCACTATTCGGCCATCTATCGCCTGAGCTATCCGTCGACCGAAGAGGCCCAGTTGGTCCTCGACGTGACCCGCAAGGTTGGGGGGCTGGTCGCGTCCGACCAGGCCGACGTCCAGCTCTTGCCCGAGCAGGGCCGCGTGGTCGGCCACGTCAAGGCCAAGGGCTATTGGAACCCGGCGCTGATCGACATCTGGTTCGTGGCCGAGTTCGACCAGAAACCGGCCGCCTGGGGCGTCTTCGACAAGGGCGAGCGCAAGGTCAGCGCCGTCACCGGCCGGACGGGCGCGGATGAGCGCCTCGGCGCCTGGCTGACCTTCAAAACCTCGCCGGACAAGCCGGTCCTCATGAAGATCGCCGTGTCGTTCACCAGCGCCGAGACCGCCAAGGCGCTGCTGGACCGTGAGATCCCGGACTGGAACTTCGACCGCGTTCGTCGAGCGACCCAGGCCGCCTGGAACGATCGCCTGGGCCAGGTGCAAGTCGAGGGCCTGTCCGAGGGCCAGGCGCGGCGCTTCTACAGCGCGCTCTATCACGCCTCGACCCATCCTCGAGACCGCTCGCTGGACCAGTCGGCCAAGGACCTCGGCCGCCCGAACTGGGACGAGCACTACACCCTGTGGGACACCTATCGGACGCTGTTCCCGCTGATGTCGGTGCTGCGGCCCAGCCTCTACACGGCCAACGTGAATTCCTTGATCCATACCTTCGACAAGTTCGGCGCGGCCGACACGGCGATCATCGGCGGCCGGAACTATCATGTCGGTCAGGGCGGCGACGAGGTCGACAACGTACTGGGCGAAGCCCTGCTGCGCGGCGCCAACAGCGTGAACTGGAACGACGCCTGGCGCGTCACCCACTTCAACGCCTTCGAACGCCGCCGTCCGCGCTATCTGGAGAGCGGCTACTTCGCGGTCGGCGATCCTAGCCCCGAACCGAACAATCAGCGGGCCAAGTCCGGCTCTTCGACCCTGGGCTTCGCGCTGAACGATTTCTACGCCGCCCAGATCGCCGCCAAGGCTGGTCACGCCGACGAGGCTCGGGTTCTGGCCGAGCGTTCCGCCAACTGGCGCAAGATCTGGAACCCTGACGCGACCAGCGACGGCTTTTCGGGCTTCCTGATGCCGCGCTACGCCGACGGCAAGTTCCAGGATATCGACGCCAAACTCGGCTGGGACGGCAAGGTCCACAACAACGTGGGCTACTACGAGGGCACGGCCTGGATCTATTCATATGGCGTGCTGCATGACCTGCCCGGCCTCGTCGAGGCGATGGGCGGCCGGGTGCGCTTCAACGAGCGGCTGAACCACGCTTTGGACGCTGGTCTGATCGACATCACCAACGAGCCATCGTTCGCGACACCCTGGCTATTCCATGCGATCGGCCGCGCCGACCTCTCGTCCCATTGGGCGGGCGAAGTCGCCAAGCACTTCACCGACACCGCCTATCCTGGCGACGAAGACGCCGGCGCGATGAGCTCGAACTTCGTGTTCAACAGCCTGGGTCTGTTCCCCAAGCTCGGCGGCGACCTCTACTATCTGCACGGACCGCGCCATGGGCGCACGGTAATCCGTCTGGAAAACGGTAAGCGCCTGGAAATTCGGGCTGAGAACGCCGGGCCGACTCGCCCCTACATCGCCGCCGCGCGCCTTGATGGCCGCCCGTTGACGGGGCCGTTCGTGTCGCAACGGCAGCTTCTGGGGGGCGGGGTTCTGGCCCTGGTCATGACCGACCGGCCCGGCCAGTGGATCTACGATGGCGCGGTGCTGTCTCCCCAAAGTGATCAGCCCGCTGTGGTCGACGGCAAGACCTCGACGGTTTGGATCGCGAAGCCTGGACAGGTCGTGACCTTCACCTTGCCAACCAAGGCCTGCGTGAAGGCCTATACGGTCAGTGTCGGTTCGGTCGCCGCCGATCCCACGGGCTGGAGGCTGGAGGGCCATGACGGCAAGAGCTGGCGGAGACTGGACCATCGCGAGGCCCAGACCTTCGCCAGCCGCCACGCCACCCGGACCTTCGCGCTGACGCCCAAGGCATACGCCCGCCTCCGCTTGCGTATCGATGGAAGCGCGGAGGCTCAGGTCGCCGAGGTCGAGCTCATCGCTGGCTCCACCTGTAAGTAAATCCTCGATCAATGGGAGTTCGCATGACGTCGTTGAACACGAGCCGCCGGACCCTCCTGGGCGGGGCGGCTTTGCTGAGCGCCGCCCCAGGCGTGGCGCTGTCGAAGCCCAAGGCGCGAAAGGCGCCGTTGCTGGCGCCGACGCCGCCGATGGGCTGGAACAGCTGGAACAGCTTCGCGACCACGATCACCGAGGCGCAAACGCTGGAACAGGCCAGTATCATGGCGCGCGAGCTGCTGCCCGCGGGTTATGACATCCTGACCGTCGACATCCAGTGGTACGAGCCCACGGCCAGCAGCTACCAGTACGCGGCCAAGCCGATCCCGACGATGGACGCGCATGGCCGTCTGCTGCCCGCTCCCAATCGCTTTCCGTCGGCGGCTGATGACAAGGGCTTCAAGCCTCTGGCCGACAAGGTGCGCGCCCTGGGGCTGCGGTTCGGCGTCCACCTGATGCGCGGCGCGCCACGCCTGGCGGTCGAGCGAGGGCTGAAGGTCAAGGGAACCGACATCGCCATCGCCGACATCGTCGATCGCGAGAGCATCTGCTCATGGAATCCTGACATGTACGGCGTCGACATGAGCAGGCCGGGCGCTCAGGCCTATTACGACAGCGTCTTCGCGCTGCTGGCCTCGTGGGGCGTCGACTTCGTGAAGGTCGATGACCTTAGCCGACCCTACGACGCCCACATGGCCGAAATCGAGGCGATCCATCGGGCGATAGGTCGGACGGGAAGGCCTATGATCCTGTCGATGTCCCCCGGCGAAACGCCGGTGGTTCGCGGCGATCACGCGCGGCGCCACGCCCAGATGTGGCGCATCTCGGACGACTTCTGGGACGACTGGAAGATGCTGGACGCGCAGTTCACGCGGCTCGAGAACTGGGCGCCTTACAGCGGGGAGGGGGGCTGGCCCGACGCGGACATGCTGCCGCTGGGGCGGCTGGCGCTGGGTGAGCGCGACACCAAGTTCACGCCGGATGAGCAGCGCACCCTGATGACCTTGTGGTCCATCGCCCGCTCGCCCCTGATCATGGGCGGCGACCTGCGCCACCTGGACGCGCCAACCAAGGCGCTGTTGACCAATCCAGAGGTGATCGCGGTCAATCAGGCGTCCAGCGCCAACCGTCCGTGGTTCGTCGAGGACCATGTTCGCGTCTGGACCGCGCGGGCGACAAACGGAGATGCCTACGTCGCGCTGTTCAACACCGGTGAAAAGGCGCGGAGCGTTGGCGTGTCGCTGAGCCTCCTGGGCCTTCCGGCGAGCGTCCGCGTCCGCGACCTCTGGAGCCGGACCGATTTGGCGCGCGCGGGGGGCAGGATCCAAGCGGACCTGCCGCCGCACGGCGCGGCGCTCTATCGCTTGAGCGCGGCCTAGGGAAACAGCGCCGCCTGGGCCGCGATTGAGCTTGCGCGATCACCGAACCGATGACCGGAAATGGTCCATCGGTTCGGTCCCTTTTCAAGCCGAGCGCCTGAAGCGCTTGTACCGCTCGGATTTCCTGATCATCTTCCGGACCTTCGACGGGGGGTGATTTGACCGGTAAGAGACCGACCATCGATGACGTCGCCCGCTTGTCGGGCGTGGCGCGCGTGACGGTGTCGCGGGTTCTCAATGGCGGCCAGAATGTCCGTGACGAGGTCCGCGCCCGCGTCATGCGGGCCGTCGAGCAGCTCGACTACAAGGTCAACCCGCAAGCTCGCGGTCTCGCCGGCGGCGCCAGTCGCCTGCTGGCCTTCGTCTTCGCCTCGGATCCCGAAAGCGATCCAAACTCGTACTACGAGGCCGCGCTGGAGTTGGGCGCGCTACGCGCCTGCCTGGCCCTGGGCTATCAGATGCTGGTCCAGAACGTTCCCGACCGTATGCCTGATTGCCACAAGCGCATCCTGGAGCTCATCACCACGCAGCGCTGCGAGGGCCTTATCCTCGCGCCGCCCTATAGCGATGACATGACCCTGATCGAGGCCGTGTTGGTCCAAGGCTGCAAGGTCGTCACGGTGTCCCCGGGCGGGGGGAGCAGGGGGCGCTTCGATGGTGTCGGCGTCGACGACGAGGCTGGCGGCTACGACGTCGCCGTCGAACTCCTGAGCCTCGGGCACAGCCGGTTCGGCTTCTTGGCCGGCATCGAGGACCACCTTTCGGCCGATCTGCGCCTCAGGGGGTTTCAGAGAGCCCTGGCCGAGCGGGGCCTGGGCCAAGCCGAATACGTCGTCCTGCGCGGAGATTTCACCTTCCGGTCCGGAACGCATTTGGCGGCTCGGCTATTGGACCACCCCCTTCGCCCGACCGCCCTGGTCTGCGCGAATGACGACATGGCCGCCGGCGCCTTGTCGGCCGCCCATGCTCGCGGCCTCACCATCCCGCGCGACCTGTCGATAACCGGCTTCGATGACGCGCCTGTCGCGGCGATCGTTTGGCCGCCTTTGACGACGGTGCACCAGCCGGTCAAGGCGTTGGGGCAGCGCGCGGTCGAGCTTTTGGTCGCGCGGCTGAACGGAACGAATATCGCGCCAGCGCCGGTGTTCCACCAACTGGACCACGCGCTTGTCCGCCGGCAGACCACGGCGCCCAACTAGACGTCTCGTTCGACCATGGTTTCAGTCTTGACAACGTTGTCGGCCAAAAGGCAAATGGAAGCGCTTCCATGGAAGCGCTTCCACGGCCTATCATGGGCCGCAAGACAATAAGACGCCGCCCGCGCGGGCGGCTTTCGGAGGGGAGAAGACTTCAATGCGAAACCGCAGTGGCGGGGCGCGCGCGTCCATCCAGAAATATTACGTCACCGCTTCGGCCGCCGCGATTACCCTGGCCATGGCCGGTTCGGCTTGGGCCCAGCAAGCGGCTGAGCCAGCGACGCAAGGCGGCGACACGGTCGACGCCATCGTCGTGACTGGCATTAAGGCCGGCATCCAGAACTCGATCAACATCAAGAAGAACGAGACCTCGATCGTCGAGGCCGTGTCCGCGGAAGACATTGGCAAGCTGCCCGACGTCTCGATCGCCGAGTCGATCGCTCGCCTTCCTGGCCTCGCCGCCCAGCGCGTCAACGGCCGCGCCCAGGTGATCTCGATCCGAGGCCTGGCGCCGGACTTCACGACCACGCTGCTGAATGGCCGCCAACAGGCCAGCTCCGGTGACAACCGCGCCGTCGAGTTCGACCAGTATCCTTCGGAGCTTCTGTCCAGCGTCGTCATCTACAAGACGCCGGACGCACAGGTGTCGGGCATGGGCCTCTCGGGCACCGCCGACCTTCGCACCGTTCGCCCGCTGGAGTACGGCAAGCGCGCCCTGGCCGTGAACCTGCGGGGTGAGAAGACCTCGGGCAAGAAGCTGAACGACGACTCCCGCAACACCGGCGGTCGCTTCAGCGTCAGCTACATCAACCAGTTCGCCGACGACACGATCGGCGTGGCGCTCGGCTACGCCCACCTGGATTCGCCGTCTCAGGTGAAGCACTACAAGGCCTACGGCTACGAGGCCTTTCCGGCGGAATCCACCTCGCCCGACAGCGCCGACGGCGCTCTGATGCTGAACGGCCAAGAGATCTTCGCCACCTCGCGCAACAACAAGCGCGACGCGGTGATCGGCATCTTCGAGTACCAGCCCGATGACCGGCTGCACTCCACGCTGGACCTCTACTATTCGGCCTTCAAGCAGCAGGAGCGGACGCGCGGCGCTCAGTGGTTCTCCAATCCCTACGCCGACGGAGTCACCTATTCGGGCGTTACGATCGATACGCTGGGCGGCTCCAAGTTCGCGTCCGGCGGCACGCTGAACCATGGCGTTCCGCAGCTGCGCAATGACTACAACAATCGCATGGACCAGCTGTTCTCCGTCGGGCTGAACAACGAGTTCAAGTTTAGCGACAAGACCAGGCTGGTCGCCGATCTGTCCTATTCGTCCAACAAGCGAAAGGAACAGATCATGGAGACGTACGCGGGCTATGGCCGCGGCGTCGGCGGCGTCACCCCGGCCACGCCGGACGTGGGCCGGACCTACGACACGATCGGCTTTAAGGTCGCCGACAACGGCTTCTCGCAATATGACGAAGGCCTGAACTACGCCGACGCCAGCAAGGTGACGCTGGGCGACCGCGCGCCCTGGGGCGGTTGGGGACACGACGGCGCGATCCGCTATCCGCGCGTGAAGGAAGACGTGACCGCCGTGGACGTCCGCCTTGAGCACGAGCTTGATGGCTTCATCACGCAGGTGTCGGGCGGCGTGAACTACACCAAGCGCGACAAGGGCAAGACGGTCTCCGACAACGACCTGTTCCTCAAGAACGGTCGCCAGCAGGTCTATGTCGACGCCGCCGATCTGGTCGATCCGACCAACCTTGGCTTCGCGGGCTTTGGCGACGTGCTGGCGGTCAAGATCGGCGACGTCTGGAAGAAGTACTACAACTCCGCGCCGATCCTCGACGCCAACTACTACGACAAGAACTGGGACATCACCGAGGAGGTCACGACCTTCTTCGCCAAGGCCAATTTCCAGGCCGGCGACCTACGCGGCAACGTTGGCGTCCAGGTGGTCAAGCAGTCTCAGGAGTCGAGCGGCGTCGTGATCAACGGCCTTGCGTCCGGCCAACCGATCGTCCCCACGCGGATCAACGCCAAGGACGACTACACCGACGTCCTACCCAGCATGAACCTAATCTATGACCTAGGCGGCGGTCATCGCATTCGCTTCGCCCTGTCCAAGACGATGGCCCGTCCGCGCATGGACGACATGCGCGCGAACGTGACGCCTGGCTTCAACGGCCTGGTTTGCTCCAGCCAGCCCTGCGGTCCGGGCACGACGGTCAATCCGTGGTCGGCGTCGGGCGGCAACCCGCACCTGAAGCCCTGGATGGCCAAGGCCGCGGACCTTGCCTACGAGTGGTACGTCAGCCCCGCGACCTATGTGTCGGTGGCTGGCTTCTACAAGAAGCTCGACACCTACATCTACCAGCAGTCGGGTACGTTCGACTTCACCGGCATTCCGCTGCCGCCAGGGGCGAACATCCCCTCGGGCACGACGATCAACAACATCGGCCAGATCACGCTGCCGGCCAACGGCAACGGCGGCACGGTGAAAGGCCTCGAGTTCAGCGGCGCGGTCGACTTCGGTCAGTTCGCTGACCTGATGAAGGGCTTTGGCGTTCAGGGCAGCCTGTCGCTGACCAAGTCCAACCTGAACCCAACCACCAGCACCGATCCCAAGCAGAAGGTCCGCATCCCGGGTCTGTCGGGCACCGTCTATAACGTCACCGGCTACTACGAGCGCGGCGGCTTCCAGGCGCGTATCAGCCAGCGCTACCGCTCGGCCTTCAAGGGCGAGGTGGTGCAACTCTACGCGACGCGAGGCTTCACCGAGATCCTGGCCGACAAGCAGGTCGACGCCCAGATCGGCTACACCTTCCAGGAAGGTCCGCTGGAGAACCTCGGCGTCCTTGTTCAGGTCAACAACCTGACCAACTCGCCTTACCGGACACGTCTGGGCCTCGACGACGGCGGAACCAAGACCAGCAACGGCGGCTCCTTGCCCGAGACCTACGAGAAGTACGGTCGCCAGTTCCTGTTCGGCGTCAACTATCGGTTCTAGGCGGAAGGGCGAGCCCGCCGCGCCCCCCTTGCGGTTGGGTTCGCCAGCTTGGAACCATCGGAGGCGGGGCCGCT
>CAKZJK010000037.1 GCA_936942565.1 uncultured Caulobacter sp.
CGCTGTCGTCGTGCTGGTCTGGGACGCCTGGCGGCGCGGCATCACGGACCGGGCGATCGCGCTGGTTGCGATCGGCAGCATCATCGTCACGCCGTATGCGATGATCTACGACATGCCGATGGTGGCCGCAGCAATCGCGATCCATTGGAAGGCGCGGGTCGATGCCGGTGAAGCGGTCGCGCCGCTGGAGATCGGCGTGGTGATCGCGCTGGCGGCCTGCGCGCTCGCCATGATCAGTCATTCCCTGCCATTCGTGGCGGCGATCCTGTTGCTGCTGCTATTCCTGAGCGTGGCAGGCGTGCTCAGCCGTGCTGGCCGGTCGATGCCGACGCTGAACGTCGCGCCACCGGCTGCAATGTGACGGCTTCGCTGGAGTTCACGGGACGATCACGAGGCGGTTCGCGCCTCGCCTTCGTCCAGGGATTTCGGCGCGCCGCCGTCGCGGCGGGCTCATCACCACCATCGTCAGAAGCCCCGAAAATCCCCCTTCAATCCAGCTTCGCCTCCATGCCGCGCTTCACGGCGGGGCGGGCCATCAGCGCGTCGTACCAGCGCTTGACGTGGGGGAAGTCGGCGAGATCGACCTTGTGGCGCGGGTGGCGCCAGGCCCAGCCGAGAATGGCGAAGTCGGCGATCGAGAGCGGACCGGCCACGAACTCGTGCTGCGCCAGGCGGCGGTCGAGCACGCCGTAGAGCCGGACCGTCTCGGCCATGTAGCGCTTCAGGCCGTAGGCGCGGTCCTGCTCATTGGTGAGCGCGATGAAATGATGCACCTGGCCGGGCATCGGGCCGAACCCGCCCATCTGCCACATCAGCCATTCATAGACCGGGATCCGCTCGGACAGCGGCTTCGGCAGGAACTGTCCGGTCTTCTCCGCCAGATAGAGCAGGATCGCGCCCGATTCGAACACGCTGACCGGCTTGCCTTCGGGGCCCTCGGGATCGACGATCGCCGGAATCTTGTTGTTGGGGCTGATCGCGAGAAAGTCCGGTGCCATCTGGGCGCCCTTGGTGATGTCGACCGGGATCACGCGGTAGGGCAGCCCCATCTCCTCCAGCGCGACCGAGATCTTGCGGCCGTTCGGCGTGTTCCAGGTGTGCAGCTCGATCGTCATGGCGGGGCGTCCTTCCAAATTGCTTGCTTAACGTTGGGCTCCCCCTTAGCTCGAAACCACACCAAGGTTCAAACGTACCGTTGTTGATGGGACATCCTGGCCGCTGGCCACGGCCGCTCGCCCCCGATAGATTGCGCCACCCAGAATCCCAAAGACCCTCAGGGGAAAACGCCGTGTCCAAATCCGCCTCCCGCGCCCGCCTCCTCGAGATCATCCGCAGGCGCTCGTTCGGCCGTGGCGAGGTCACGCTGGCCTCCGGCCGCAAGAGCGACTTCTACTTCAACCTCAAGCCGACCATGATGGACCCGGAGGGCGCCACCCTGCTCGCCGAGCTGACCTATGAGGCGCTGAAGGACGAGGGCTTCGACTATATCGGCGGGCTGGAGATGGGCGCGGTGCCGCTGGCGGGCGCGATTGCGCAGATCTCCTGGATCAAGGGCCATCCGATCGCGGCCTTCTTCGTGCGCAAGAAGCCGAAGGAGCATGGCGCCAAGCTCGCCA
>CAKZJK010000038.1 GCA_936942565.1 uncultured Caulobacter sp.
TTCTGGTTGGCGCGGTCGAACGGCTGGGCGCGCCCTACAAGCTGCTGTTCGTCGGCGCGGGGGGCGGGGCCCCAGTCAGCGATCGCGCCATCAGTTTGGACTATGTCAGGGATCCAGCCGAGCTGGCGACCATCCTGGCGAGCTGCGACGCCTTCGTGCACGCCAACGACAACGAGCCCTTCGGCCTTATCGTGCTGGAGGCGATGGCATGCGGCTTGCCGGTGGTGGGCGTCGCCGCCGGCGGGGTGGCCGAATCCGTTGATCAAGAGGTTGGCCAGTTGGCCGCTCGTTCAGAGGTCGCCGCCTTTGCCGAGGCGATCGAGGGGCTCTTCGCGCGGGATGTCGCCGCCGTCGGCGCCGCGGCCCGCCGTCGCGCCGTCGAGCGGCACGGCTGGGACGCGGTCTTCCGCCAGCTTTGCTTCATTTATAGCGGACTGACGGGACGGAGCGCCTTCGGCGGGCTGGCTCAGCTCCGCGATCACTAGGCCGAGCGCAGGTCCGCGAGGATTTCGTAGCTATGCTTGCGGGCCTCGTGATCATGGATCTGCGAGGCCGCCATCAACTCGTCGGCGCCGGTCATCTCCAGAACCTGGTCGATCTTCCGCTTCACCGTCTCGGGCGAGCCGATCGCCGAATACTGGAATGTATGATCCAGCCCGGCCAGTTCGGCGGGCGAAGCGTGCTCTCGGATGTCATCCACGGGCGGCGGCAGCAGGCCGGGGCGACCGCGGCGCAGCGCCAGGAACTGCTGCTGGGTCGATGTCGCCAGGCGCGCGGCCTCCTTGTCGGTGTCGGCGGCGCAGACGCCGACGCAGACCATGGCATAGGGCTTATCCAGGGTTTCCGACGGCTTGAACTGGCGGCGATAGAGGAGGAGGGCGTCCAGCAGGGCGTCCGGCGCGAAGTGAGCGGCGAAGGCGTAGGGCAGGCCAAGCGCCGCGGCGAGTTGCGCGCCCCAGGTCGAGGAGCCCAGAATCCAGATCGGAACATCCTGGCCTTCGCCCGGCACGGCTCTCACGCCCTGGTCCGCGGTCGCCGGCTTGAACCAGTGCTGTAGCTCGACCACGTCCTGAGCGAAGGAATCAACGGCGCCGGCATAGCGCCGCAGCGCTCGCATGGTCGCCTGATCCGTCCCTGGCGCGCGGCCCAGGCCCAGGTCGATCCGTCCGGGATAGAGTGCGTTCAGCGTGCCGAACTGCTCGGCGACCATCAGTGGCGCGTGGTTTGGCAGCATGACCCCGCCGGAGCCGACTCGAATCGTCGAGGTGCCGCCGGCCACGTGACCAATGACGACGGCCGTGGCGGCGCTGGCGATTCCCGGCATGCTGTGATGCTCGGCCAGCCAATATCGGTGAAATCCAAGGCGCTCGGCGTGCTGGGCCAGATCCAGGCTGTTGTGGAGGGCCCGGCCGACGTCGGTTCCTTGCGGAACGGGAGCCAGGTCGAGGACGGAGAAGCGGGGATAGGCAACCATCAATGCTAGATGGCGCGTAACGTCCGCAACTCAAGGCGTTGCGGAAGCGGTTCTCGATGTTCAGGAAGCCACTGGACGGTGGCGCGAATGACGGGGCTCGAACCCGCGACCTCCGGCGTGACAGGCCGGCGCTCTAACCAACTGAGCTACATCCGCATATCCCTTCGCCGAAGCGAAAGCGCGACCCGCCGATCGGCGAGGCGCGTCTGATATGTCGCTCGAAGACTCGTGTCAACGGCCATATCGAAGAAGCGACAAATCGCGTGTGGAGAGCTTGCTCGTTCACTGGTTTAAATAGCGCGCAAGGCGCGCGCGCCGGCCTTTAGGGGCAGGGATAGGGCGCCAAAGGGTTGGTGAACCAACGTTAGGTAAACGGCCTCTAGTTGCGATCGTTTCTCAATGTGTTCCGGGGTGTTTGAAGCCGTTGCGACACTGGGCTACAACCCGCTCGATTCAAGCCAAGGCCAGTCATGACCGCCTTCCTTCTCCAATACCTGCCGATCGTGATCTTCCTAGGGATCGCGGCGGCGATCGGGATCGTCTTCATCCTGGCCGCGGCCGTGCTCGCGCCCAAGGCGCCCGACCCGGAAAAGCTGTCCGCGTACGAATGCGGCTTCAACGCCTTCGACGACGCGCGCATGAAGTTCGACGTCCGGTTCTATCTGGTGTCGATCCTGTTCATCATCTTCGACCTGGAAGTCGCGTTCCTGTTCCCGTGGGCGGTGACGCTGATGAAGCTGCCGCATGACGTGGCCCAGTTCGCTTTCTGGTCGATGATGGCCTTCCTCGGCGTCCTGACCGTCGGCTTTATCTATGAATGGAAGAAGGGCGCCCTCGAATGGGAGTGATCGTTCCCGCCACCTCGCCGGTCCCGGCGCTTTCGGGCGGCCGTTCAACGGTCGAGGGCTATGACCCCAAGCTGCATGACCCGTTCTTCGACGGCGTGTCGCAGC
>CAKZJK010000039.1 GCA_936942565.1 uncultured Caulobacter sp.
GACCTGCTGTATGTCGACGGCGGCATGTTCGACGAAGACAACCGCATCGGCAAGATCCGCATGCAGGGCAACCAGGTCTTCAAGCACGCCGTGGTCAACATCTCCGAGGCGATTCACGCCGCCGCCGCCAAGGCTGGCGTCGCGGTCGCCGACGTCGACTGGTTCATCCCGCACCAGGCCAATCAGCGAATCCTCCAGGGCGTGGCCCATCGCTGCGGCATCGACGAGAACAAGGTGGTCTCGACCGTGGCGACTCACGCCAACACCTCGGCCGCCTCGATCCCGCTGGCCCTGGCCCACGCCATCAGCGACGGCCGGATCAAGAAGGGCGATCTGCTGCTTCTGGAGGCCATGGGCGGCGGTCTGACCTGGGGCGCCTGCGTTCTGCGCCTTTGACGCGCATCATGGCGCGGGCTTCGCGAATGGCATGAACTGTTGACCTTGAGCCTTTGACTTCATGCGATAATCGCGGCATGAGGTCTTCGGTGGGTGAGGGCGCGGCTGGTTGAGGGCGGCCGCAATCAGCGCTTATCCGCCGCGAGTGCTCTATCGAAGGTGGTCTTTTGGCCGCCAGGATACGCGTGGAGGGGGTTGCATGAAGGGCTCTACTTTGACCCGGGCCGACCTATGCGAGGCGGTCCACGAGGAGGTCGGTCTGACCCGTCAGGACTGCGCCGGCCTCGTCGAGCGCACCCTGGATCTGGTGGCCGAGGCCCTGGAGAAGGGCGAGACGGTCAAGCTTTCCGGTTTCGGCGTCTTCCAGGTTCGCGCCAAGCGGGCTCGGATGGGGCGCAATCCCAAGACGGGCGAGCCCGCCGAGATCGAGCCCCGGCGCGTGATCGGCTTCCGCGCTTCCCAGGTCATGAAGGCGCGAATCGACCGCGCCTTGGGCGACTAGGATTCGTGCGGTGGCGAAGGGGCCGAACGCCTTCCGCACGATCTCCGAAGCCGCCGACGAGCTGGGCGTGCCGCAGCACGTCCTGCGATTCTGGGAGACCAAGTTCTCCTTCATTCGCCCCATGAAACGCGCCGGCGGACGGCGCTTCTATCGTCCGCAGGACGTGGCCGTGCTGAACGGCGTCCGTGCGTTGCTCCACAGCGAAGGCCTGACCATCAAGGGCGTGCAGAAGCTGCATCGCGACCATGGCCTGGCCCAGGTGATCGCCGCGGGGCTCGGTGCCAATGGCTCCGCCAAGCTCGCGACCGATATCGATTATGGAGCCGTCGACCCAAGCGCGCGGCGGCTGGAGGGCGACGCTCGCGAGCGTCTGGCCTTCATGTTGCGCGACCTCACCGAGGTCAAATCGCGACTGGACGGACTGCTGTCGCGCTAGGGGCGCGAGCGTCCCGCGTTTTCCTCGGAAATGGCAGTTGCCCAACCCCGGACCGGCGCCTATAAGAGCGCCTCTTCCGCGTCGGAGCGTGGCGCAGCCTGGTAGCGCACTTGACTGGGGGTCAAGGGGTCGCAGGTTCGAATCCTGTCGCTCCGACCATTTCCTTCGGGAACAGCGGAAGCCGAAAGGGTCGCCGAAAGGCGGCCCTTTTTCATGTCCGGCGACCTACTTCACGACCGGCTTGTCGGCCTTGCCCATCCAAGAGATCAGCGGAATCACCGGCAGGATCCAGCCCATGCCCAGCGCCACGAAGTAGGCCAGGTGTACGAAGCGATTCTGGGGCAGGCGGTCGTAGAGGCTCGTGAAGATCCAGATCCACGCGAACAGCACGGCCATCACCGCGAACGAGCCGATCAGCTTACGCAGGCGGGCGGGAATGAGAGGAGCGCTCAAGCGGATCTCCGGAAAAGGCCAAGGACGGCCAGGAACAGAACGGCGCCGACGCTGGAGACCGCCAACTCGCCGAGGAGTCCGCCGACGGGAAGATCGATGCGCGTCGCCACGAAGGCTCCGATGAACGCGCCAATCACGCCGATCAAGAGCTTGATGAACAGCGAGTGGCGTCGACCCAGCACGAGATCGGCGATCCAGCCGGCGATGATGCCGACGATCGCGGCCGCGAACACGCCAGTACCGCTCATGAAATCCTCCCGCGCGCCGCTTTGTGCCACGTCGCGCGCGGGGCGTCATGCGTAGGCATACGGCATTGATGCGCACGCGCGGCGGGCGTAGGGAAGGTTCGGCCGCATTTCGGCCCAGAAGTGACGCTTTTCCGACTCCATGACGTCTTTCCTGCGTTCCGACCGCTCGCGTCCCGTCGCCATCTGGCTCTTCATCGTGGCCGCCATGGTGTTCGCCATGGTCGTCGTCGGCGGCGCGACCCGCCTGACCGACTCGGGTCTGTCGATCACCCAGTGGCAGCCGATCATGGGCGCTCTGCCGCCGATGTCGGACCAGGCCTGGCGCGAGAGCTTCGAGCTCTACAAGCAGATCCCGCAGTACAAGATGGTCAATCCGGACATGACCCTGGAGGGGTTCAAGGCGATCTTCTGGTGGGAGTGGGCCCACCGCCTGCTGGGCCGAACGGTCGGGGTCGTGTTCGCGATTCCGTTCGTCATCTTCCTGATCCGTCGCGACATCCCGCGCCGCCTGATCTGGCGCTGCGCGGTGATGCTGGGACTGGGCGGCCTGCAAGGCCTGGTCGGCTGGTGGATGGTGTCGAGCGGCCTGTCCGAGCGCGTCTCGGTCGCGCCGGAACGTCTGATGACTCACCTTGGCCTGGCGCTGGCGCTGTTCGTGGTCCTGATCTGGACCGCCTTGGACGCCTGGAACGGTTCGCCGCGGGTCGAGGAGCGTTCGCCCTGGCGCGGCTGGGCCCTGGCCTTCCTGGGCGCGGTGTACTTCCAGAGCCTGCTGGGCGCGCTTGTGGCGGGCAATGACGCCGGTCTGGTCTACAACGACTGGCCGCTGATGAACGGCCGGTTCTTCCCGTCCGACTATTTCGGAAATGGCTTCTGGGGCACCATCGCCCACAGTCACGCCGCGGTGCAGTTGCATCACCGTC
>CAKZJK010000040.1 GCA_936942565.1 uncultured Caulobacter sp.
GCTACGCCGAGGGCCGGTTCCTGGCCCCGGTGTTTCCGGGCGACACCCTGAGCGCCGTCTCGGACGTGATCGGGCTGAAGGAGAATTCCAACCGCAAGACCGGCGTCGTCTATGTCCGCACGACGGGCTCGAACCAGCGCGGCGAGGCGGTGCTGAGCTATGTGCGCTGGGTCATGGTCCGCAAGCGCGACGAGACGGCCGAGCTCGCCGAGCAGACCGTCCCGACCCTGTCGACCGCCGTCGCCCCCGCCGATCTGTCGCTACCGCCCAGCCTCGACTTCTCCGGCTATGACTGGGCGCTGGCTGGCGCGCCGCACGCCTTCGAGGACTACGGGATCGGCGAGAAGATCGACCATGTCGACGGCATGGCGGTCGAGGAGGCCGAGCACCAGATGGCCACGCGCCTCTGGCAGAACACCGCCAAGGTGCATTTCAACCAGTTCGAGCGGGCCCGCGACCCGTCCGGCCGCCGCCTGGTCTATGGCGGGGTGGTGATCTCGACGGCCAAGGCGCTGTCGTTCAACGGCCTGCAGAACGCCGGCCTAATCCTGGCGATCAACGGCGGCCGCCACGTCGCTCCCTTCTTCGCCGGCGGCACGGTGTTCGCCTGGAGCGAGGTGCTGGACAAAGCCGACCTTGGCGGCGCCGGCGCCCTGCGGCTGCGGCTGGTGGCGACCAAGGACGCGCCCTGCGCCGAATTCCCGGACAAGGGCGGCGAAGGCGTCTACGATTCCAGCGTGATCCTCGACTTCGACTACTGGGCGGCGGTTCCCAAGCGTGGCTGACTTCGTTCTCGACCCTGCCTTCGTGGCGACTTCGCACCTGATCGCCGACCTGCCCTTGTGCGAGGCGCGGCTGCACGATGACGTCCGCTATCCATGGCTGGTCCTGATCCCGCGCCAGCCCGGCCTGACCGAGATCGAGCAGCTGGACGTCGGCCATCGCCTGCAGCTGATGGAGGAGATCGTCCTGGCCGGCGCCGCCGTGCGGGCCGTCGGTTCGGCGCTTGGCCTTACGGTCGACAAGCTCAATGTCGGTGCCCTGGGCAATGTCACGGCCCAGCTGCACGTTCATGTCGTTGGCCGGCGGCGGGACGATCCAGCCTGGCCGGGTCCCGTCTGGGGCCATAGCGCCGCGCTCTCGTATGGCCAGGACGCGCTCGAAGCCGCGATCACCGCGGCCGAGGAAGTCCTGGAAAACTAGCGTCGTTTCTTCCGCGACGAAGCCTTCTTGCCCTTGGCTTTCGTGGCCTTGCCCTTCTTCAGCGTCGGGGACTTCGCCTTGCGGGTCGCGGCGGCGCATTTGGCCTTGGCGGCCTTCAGCGCCTTGCCCTTCTTGCCCTTGGTCGAGCAGACGGCCTTGGCGGGCGCGGCGCGGCCAGTCGAGGCGCGCGGCGGCCAGACATAGGGCCGCGCGCCGCGCGCTTCGTAGCCGGGAGGGGCCTCGGGCAGCAGGTGCTCGACGGCCACCGCTCGGGCCGCGCCATCCTCGACCAGCTGGCCCGACCAGCGACCGTCCGCGTCGGGACTCACGGTCAGGACCGAGGCCTGGCCGCCCTCGCGCGCCGAGAAACGCGCCGAGAGGCCCTCGCCCTCGCGCTGGAGGTCGTCGATCAGCCCGGTCGAGCCCGGCGCCCCGGTGCGGCGCAGGTCTCGCCAGGCGCCTTCCAGCGGCGCCTCTCCGCCCGCCTTGTCGACGATCTGCAAGGCGTAAAGCGGCGTCCCGTCAGGACCCGCGATCCGCCATTGGCCATCCAGCGGACCTTGCAGGTTCTGGGCGGCGGCGATCGAGCCGCGCACCCGCAGCTCGTAGACCTGCTCGGCCGGCGAGGTCTCGCCCGGCGCCGGGATCGGCAGGATGTTGGGCTTGCGGCGCGGAGCGGGCTTGGCGACCGTCTCGGCCTGGTCCTCGTCCATGTCCTGGCCGGACTGGGAGATCAGGTCGGCCAAAGGGTCGAGAGGCTGGGGGTCGAGGGCCCGAGGCATCTCGACCGCCGGCGGGGCCGGCGCGATAGGCGCCGCTTGCGCGGGCGGAGCCATCGCCGGGCTCTGCTGGGCCAGCGCCGGGCTGGCGGCCAGGACGACGGAGAAGACGATAGCCCGCATTCGCAACCTTCTAGAGCCCCTCCGGCTTCACCCCCGCGCGGCGATCGCCTCGGCCACCGCCACCAGGCGTTCGGCCTGCGCCAAGTGCAGACGTTCGGCCATCTTGCCGTCCACCCGCAAGGCGCCTTTGCCAGAATTTTCCGGCGCGTTGAAGGCCGCGATCACCGCTCGGCTCCAGGCGATGTCCTCGGGCGAGGGCGAGAAGACGCGGTTGCAGATCTCCAGATGCTTGGGATGGATCAGGGTCTTGCCGTCGAAACCGAAGTCGACGCCCTGGACGCAGACGGCTTCCAGCGCCTCGAGATCCTCGATGTCGTTGTGGACGCCGTCCAGGATCGTCAGGCCGTGAGCCCGGGCCGCCGCCACCGACAGGGTCAGCAGCGGCAGGAACGGCGCGCGGTCCGGCGTCTGGCGGGCCCGCATCTCCTTGGCGAAGTCGTTGACGCCCATGACCCAGGCCGCCAGCCGGGTGCCGTGGGACGCCTCGGCCATCTCCCACAGATGGAAGGCGGCCTTGGCGGTCTCGATCATGGTCCAAAGGCGCGTGGCGGGCGGGGCGGCGTGCAGGCGCTGGTCGTAGAGACGCACGTCGGCGGCGTCATTGACCTTGGGGACCAGCACCGCGTCCGGCCCGGCCTCGGCGGCCGCCGCGAGATCCTCGGCGCCCCAGGGGGTGTCGAGGCCGTTGACGCGAATGACCACCTCGCGGTCGCCGAAGCCTCCGGCCTGCACCGCCGCCACCGCGGCCTCGCGCGCCGCCGGCTTGGCCTCGGGCGCCACGGCGTCCTCCAGGTCCAGGATGATCACGTCGGCGGGCAGGGTGCGGGCCTTCTCGACCGCCTTGGCGTTGGAGGCGGGCATATAGAGCGCGCTGCGGCGCGGGCGGCTGGGAACGGCGACGGTCATGGAACTCCCCGGATCGGCTTTCTGTGTTGGGCTGAGCTTAGCATTGCTGCGCCGCGGCAAAAGCCTTCCGCTTGGGACGGACAAGGGAATATCCGCCTTGGCGCCCCTCGCGTTCGGCGTAGGATCGGACCATGACCACGCGCTACGACGAGAACGCCAAGAACGTGCTGGGCGGGGAACTGGCCCCTTGCTCCGTGAACCCGGTGACCGGTTTCTATCGCAATGGCTGCTGCGAGACCGGGCCGCACGATCTGGGCCTGCACACCGTCTGCGCGGTGATGACCGAGGAGTTCCTGGCCTTCTCGAAGTCGCGCGGCAACGACCTGTCGACGCCGCGCCCGGACCTGGCCTTTCCGGGCCTGAAGGCCGGCGACCGCTGGTGCCTGTGCGCCGGCCGCTGGACCGAGGCGCTGGAGGCCGGCATGGCGCCCCAGGTGGTGCTGGAAGCCACCCACGAGGAGATGCTGGCCGTGGCCCCGCTGGGCGTGCTCAAGGATCATGCGGTCACCTGACACACCTCCGCCGCTTCACGCGGCGGGCCGCTGAAGGGATGGAAAGGGACGCGGAGCGCCGGACACCGTCCGGAGTGTGAGTAGTAAATACCGTTTCGACGAAGCCCGACGCTCCGCGCGACCGTTATCCGCCAGCGTCCCGTCGGGTGGCCCTGTTCAGGCCTTACCGGGACCCGGGCCCTTCCGTTTCCAGAAGACCCAGCGGTCGAAGAGGACGGGCTTACAGCCAGACACGCCCTTTTGCCTTCAACCACGCCGACGGCGGGCGGGTGAGCCCAGCAAGCTCATCCCGGACCGTTCGAGTATCCCCCTCGAACCTGTCCCCGCTCGATCGCCCCCCGCCGCCACGATGGT
>CAKZJK010000041.1 GCA_936942565.1 uncultured Caulobacter sp.
CTCGATCTCGCCCGCCTGTCGGCCCTGAAGCTGCCGGCCACCGCCGTGGCCGACGCGCTGAAGTCGGCGGGCGCCGAGGCGCCGATTGGCGCGGTTCAAGCCGGCGAGCGACGCTTCAACGTCAAGTCGGGCGGCGCCTTCCGCTCACTGGACACCATCGCCGACACGCCCGTCCGCGCGGTCGGCGGCCAGGTCACCCGCGTGCGCGACGTGGCCACCGTCGCCTGGGCCCAGCAGGAGCCCTCGCATCTGGCGCGCTTCAACGGCAAGCGTGCGGTGTTCGTCACCGTGACCCAGAAGGATGGCCAGGACGTCGCCCGGATCACCCAGGCGGTCCAGGCGGTGCTGGACGACTACGAGAAGACCCTACCCGCCGGCGTCAAGCTGGAGCGCGGCTTCGTGCAGGCCGAGAACGTCAAGCACCGGCTGCACAACCTGTTCCGCGACTTCGGCATCGCCCTGGCCCTCGTCTTGATCACCCTGCTGCCGTTGGGGCCGCGCGCCGGGGTGGTGGTGATGGTCTCGATCCCGCTCAGCCTGCTGATCGGCCTGACGATGCTGCAGGCCTTCGGCTTCACCCTGAACCAGCTGTCGATCGCCGGCTTCGTGCTGGCCCTGGGCCTGCTGGTCGACGACAGCATCGTCATCACCGAGAACATCGCCCGTCGCATCCGCGAGGGGGAGGAGCGGACCGCCGCGGCCATCAACGGCACGCGCCAGATCAGCCTGGCGGTGCTGGGCTGCACGGCCACCCTGATGCTGGCCTTCCTACCGCTGATGGCCCTGCCGGCGGGCTCCGGCGCCTATATCAAGTCGCTGCCGGTGACGGTCCTGTGCACCATCGCCGCCTCGCTGCTGGTCTCGATGACCATCATCCCGTTCCTGGCCAGCCGGCTGCTGGACAAGCATTCCGACCCCGAGGGCAACGCCCTGCTGCGCGCGGTCAACAACGGCATCCACCACCTCTACAAGCCCGTGCTGCACCGAGCCCTGGCGCGGCCGTGGCTGACCCTGGCCATCCTGCTGGCCATTTGCCTGACCACCCTGCCGCTGGTGAAGCTGATCGGCTCGTCCCTGTTCCCCTCGGCCGAGGCGCCGCAGTTCCTGATCCGCGTCGAGACCCCGGACGGCTCGTCCCTGGCCCGCACCGACCGGGCGCTGCGCTATGTCGAACAGCGGGTGCGGGCCGAGCCGGACGTGGCCTGGGTGGCCGCCAACCTGGGCCGCGGCAATCCGCAGATCTTCTACAACCGCAGCCAACGCGAGAGCGCCACGACCTTCGCCGAGCTGTTCGTCAGCCTCAAGCGCTGGGAGCCGGGCAAGAGCGAGCTGGTGCTGGACCGCCTGCGCAAGGAATTCGCCAATTTCCCCGGCGCGCGGATCAGCGTGCTGACCTTCGAGAACGGCCCGCCGATCGAGGCGCCGGTGGCTATCCGCCTGACCGGCCAGAACCTGGACGTGCTGAAGGCCCTGGCGGCCCGCGCCGAGACGATCCTGAAGGCCACGCCCGGCGCGCGCGACGTCACCAATCCGATCCGCCTGGACCGCACCGACCTCGATCTCGGCGTCGACGAGGCCAAGGCCGCCGCCCTGGGCGTGCCGGCCGGCGCCACGCGCCGCGTCGCCCGCCTGGCGCTGTCAGGCGAGGAGACCGGACGCTTCCGCGATCCCGACGGCGACGACTACGCCGTCCGCGTGCGCCTGCCGACCGACAAGGTCGACGGTGCGCCGCGCAATCCGCTGTCGGCCTTGAAGGGCGTCTATGTCCCGACCGCCGACGGCCTGGCCGCGCCGCTGGACGCCATCGCCACGCCGAGGCTGAAGTCCAGCCCCTCGCGCATCGACCGCTTCGACCGCGAGCGCACGGTGACGATCACGGCCTATGTCCAGACCGGCTTTTTGGCCTCGGGCGTGACCCAGGACGCCGTGGCGCGGCTGGAGCGGGACCTGCCTCTGCCCCCCGGCTATCGGCTGTCGCTGGGCGGCGAGGCCGAGGCCGCCTCGGAAAGCTTCGCGGGGCTGGGCGCGGCGGTGCTGGTGGCGGTGTTCGGGATCCTCGCCGTGCTGGTCCTGGAATTCCAGAAGTTCAAGACCGCGATCGTCGTGGCCGGCATCATTCCGTTCGGGGTGTTCGGCGCGGTCCTGGCCCTGGCCCTGACCGGCCACTCGCTGTCGTTCACCGCGACGATCGGCGTGATCGCCCTGATCGGCATCGAGATCAAGAACTCCATCCTGCTGGTCGACTTCACCGAGCAGTTGCGGCGCGAGGGCATGAGCCTGCACGACGCCATCGAGAAGGCCGGCGAGGTTCGCTTCCTGCCGGTGCTGCTGACCTCGGTGACGGCGATCGGCGGCCTGCTGCCGCTGGCCCTGGAACGCTCGGGCCTCTACTCGCCCCTGGCCATCGCCATCATCGGCGGCCTGATCACGTCAACGCTGCTCAGCCGGGTGGCGACGCCGGTGATGTACTGGCTGACGGCGCGGGGAAAGGCGGAGGCGGCGGCCTAGCGCGGCGGAGACCTGGGCGTCAGGCCGGCCGCGCCATAGGCCTCGATCATCTGGTCGAAGACCTGGATGTCGCCGCGCCCACGCGCCACGAGCTGGGCGCCCTCGATGGCGCCGAAGATGGCGAGGGCCCGAGCGCGCAGGCTGGCATCGTCCAGCTCCGGATGGCGCGGCGCCAGCAGCCGGGCCAGCCAGTCGACATTGGCGGCGCTGAAGGCGTCGACGGCCCCGCGAACCGCCTGGGGCAGGTCGCCGTATTCGGCCGCCATCACCCCGTAGAGACACATGCGGTTGTCGTTCTCCAGCGCGGCCCGGAACACGGCCACATAGCGCGCGAAGATCTCGTCGATCGAGCCGTCGCCGGCGATCAGCTTCTCGAAGTAGTCGACCGCGTTGTCGGCGTAGCGACGCGCCAGTTCCGCGCCCAGGTCGCCCTTGGTCGGGAAATAATAGTGGATGCTGGCGCTCTTCACGCCGACCTCCTTGGCCAGCTCACGAAAGCTCAGGGCGTTGTAGCCCTTGGCCTGAACGGTCGCCTGTGCGGCGATCAGGATGGTTTCGCGGGTGTCCTTGGGGGTCATGATCGCTCCTACCTACCAGTAGATAGACGTTGACACCGCGCAATGAAAGCCCCTATGCCGGCTCGCCATCTACCTATCGATAGGTAGACAACAGGAGCGAACGATGAAGATCCATGACATCCCCGGCTTCCCCAACCCGCTGCGCATCCGCATCGCCCTGGCCGAGAAGGGCTTGGGCGACCAGGTCGAGTTCGTGAAGGTCGACCTGCCCGCCGCCGAGAACCGACAGGCCGCGTTCCTGGCCAAGAATCCGACCGGCACCGTGCCGGTGCTTGAACTCGACGACGGCCTGTTCATCGGCGAATGCACGGCCATCACGTCCGAGACCTGCTGGGCGCCGAGGAGTGCCGCAATGCGCGGGGCGACGTCCTTGCCGAAGGTCGTGCCCGGGGCGAGCACGTGGGTGTAGCCACCCTTCGCCAGTTCGACGATCTGCGGCGCGACGGTGGCCGACAGCAGATGGGCCACCACGCCACGCCGGGCCTCAGCCCCGCGCTCCGAGCCCACAAGTCGCCCGACTGGGCCGGCCGGGAGGACTTCGGACGCCGCCGCCGCGTCAGGGCCGAGGCGGGCATGCGCTATTTCGACAACGTGCTGCGCGACCAGCCCTATGTGGCCGGCGACCAATTCTCGATGGCGGACATTACCGTGCTGGAAGGCTTGGTGTTCGCGGGCTTCGCGCAAATCCCCGTGCCGACGGAATGCACGGCCCTGACGGCCTGGCGCGCCCGGGTCGAGGAACGCCCGAGCGTGCGAAACCCCGCCTAATCCTGAAGTCGCGCTCGCCGG
>CAKZJK010000042.1 GCA_936942565.1 uncultured Caulobacter sp.
AGCCCCTCCCGCCGTAAAAAGCCGTCACCCAAAGGACACATCGGCCCAGCAAGTGCCCGTTCTGGCACACAAAAAAAGGCCGGCGCGAGGCCGGCCTTTCGACATATTCGCGGTTTGCGTGAAATCAGTAGCGCGACAGGCCCGGGCCACCGAAGTGGTAGGAGATGCCGGCCTTGACGGTGTGGACGGTGTCGTTCCATTCGGAACGGTTGGCCGCCACCGGGGTGTACTGCAGCGTGCTCTTGCCGAAGTCGAGATAGTTGTACTCGACCTTGGCCGACCAATTCTGGGCGAACATGTATTCCGCGCCGGCACCGATCGTCCAACCCCAGCGCCAGTCGCTTTGCGACGCGCTGAACGCAGGCCCGAACGCGCCAGCATCGTAGCGGTGCTGGAGATCGCCGACGGCGGCACCGCCGCTGACGAAGAACAGCGCCGGTCCAGCAGCCCAGCCGAGCCGGCCCTTGATGTCGCCGAAGCCCCGGAGCTTGGTGAAGTAGGTGTCGCCCGCGCCCGCGTTGATCACGCCCGAACGACCATCGATGTCGGCCCAGTGGTAATCACCCTCGAGGCCGAACACGATGTTGTCGACCTGCCAGTTGTAGCCGACCACGCCGCCGATGAAGCCGCCGTTGATGTCGTAACGCTGCGTGCCAGCGAAGATGGCCGTATTCGGCGCACCGAAGAAGGTCTCATCGCTGCGGCCCCAGCCGCCGCCGCCCTGGAGACCGAGATAGAAGCCGGTCCAGGTCGGAAGCGGCGCCGGTGCCATCACCGGGGCCTTCGTGTACGGGCGGGCGGCGAGATCGGCGGCGAGCTTCTTGCGTGGCTCGACCAGGGTGAGGCCGGCGATGATCGCGAACACCACGCCCGGGGCGCCGGCGACCATGAAGGCCACGCGCCAGCCATAGGCGTCGGCCACCAGCCCGCCCATCGCCATGCCGACCAGCGTGCCCAGCGGGGTGCCGATCGAATAGAAGGCGATGGCGCTGGCGCGCTTTTCCCTCGGCACATAGTCGGTGATCAGCGAGTGGGCGGGCGGCGTGCAGCCAGCCTCGCCAATGCCGACGCCGATGCGGGCCAGGATCAGGTGCCAGAAGTTCTGGGCGAAGCCGCACAGCACGGTGAAGGCGCTCCAGGCGGCCACCGAGCCGGCGATGATCAGTGGCCGGTTCTTGCGTTCGGCGAGGCGCGCGATCGGGATGCCGAGCACCGTGTAGAAGACCGCGAAGGCCAGGCCCGTCATCATGCCCAGCTGCCAGTCGGCCAGGCCCAGCTCCTGCTTAATCGGCTCGGCCAGGATGTTGACCACCTGACGATCGAGGAAGTTCAGCGTGTAGATGATCAGCAGCACCCACAGGGCGTAGCGGCGATAGGCGGTCGAAACCGGCGCGATCAAGGGTGATCCGGCGGGCGCGATGGGGCCGTCCTTGGCCATGGCGTCTCTCCCTCGAACGTCTGTTCTAATCGTTGAGGCGACCATAAACGCAGGCTAAGCCCAAGGGCCAGCCGGCATTTGCGTCAGCGGAGGAGAGCTCATGGAACTCGTGATCGGCACCAAGCGGTGGTCAAGCTGGTCGTTGCGCCCGTGGCTCGCGCTGAAGCGCACCGGCCAGTCGTTCAAGGAAACCGAGATCGAACTGCGGCGGGGCGACGCCACGACGGCCGAGATCGCGGCCTATTCGCCAAGCAAGCTGGCCCCGGCGCTCAAGGACGGCGACCTCGTCGTCTGGGACTCGCTGGCGATCTGCGAATACCTGGCCGAGAAGTTCCCCGAGGCGAAGCTATGGCCCAGCGATCCCGCGCTACGCGCGCTGGGCCGTTCCGTTTCCGCCGAAATGCACTCGGGCTTTCAGTCGCTGCGCGGCGAGTGCCCGATGGCGCTGGACGAGGCTCCCCGCAAGCTCGACATCTCCGAGGCCACCCAGAAGGACGTCCGCAAGATCGTCGAGCGCTGGAACCAGCTGCTCAAGCGCTCCGGCGGGCCGTTTCTGCTGGGCGAGTGGTCGATCGCCGACGCGTTCTACACACCGGTGGCGACGCGCTTTCGCACCTACGAGATCCATCCATCGGACTACGGCGATACGGGAGCTGCCGGCGCCTATGCCGAGCGCCTGCTCGAGACGCCCGAATTCCTGGAGTGGGAGAGCGCGTCGCGCGCCGGCTGAGCGACCCTAGAGGCCTTCCGGAACGCCGTTCTTGACCGGCGGCGCCTTACAGCGGCCGGCGCGGGCCTGGACCACGTAGAACAGCGCGCGGCCTTGCGCGAAGGCGCTGTGCTCGGCCAGCGGATTGGTGGGTTGGCCGGTGGTCAGGCTTAGCGCCTGCTCGCCGCCGCCCGGCGCGGCCTGCCCTAGCGAAGCCTGGTTCCACTTGCTGAGCACGGGCGCGCAAGCTGCGACCACGGCTTCGGCCACGACCTCGGCGCTGTCGCGCGAGCCGGCCAAGCTGTAGGCCCAGCGGCGCGCGCATTCGTCGACCGGCGTGGCCGGATCCGACGCGGCCATGGCGCCCGGAGCGGTCTTGAAGTCGGCGCAGATCTTCGGGTTGGCCATGCCGTCGTGGTCGCGGTCCTCGCAGGCGGCGAGACTAAGGGCGGCGATGGCCATCACGGCCATCGCGGGCTTGTGGATCGTCATCTGGATTTCCGTTCGGTTTAGCGGGGGCAGATCTGGACGGCGCGTTGGCTGAGCCGCCCACGCTCGTCATAGTAAGAAATGGTCGCGTCGCGGCAGACGCCGGCGGTCGACGCCGAAACCTGTTGGAACGAGCCGTTCCGAACCTCGCCGCTGGCGACCGGGTTGCCCATGTGGTCGTAGTAGACTTGGCGCACCGGGCGCGGCGCGCGAGCCGGTGTCGTAATAGACCGTGCGGGTGCGGTGACAGCCGCTCTTGCCGATCTCGCGGCCGACCAACGCGCCGCCGACGCCGCCGATCAGCAGGCCGCCGCCGCCCTTCGAGATCGCGTTGCCGACCAGGGCGCCGCCCAGTCCGCCAACCACGGTTCCCGTGGTCTTGCGGCTACGGCACGAGGCGGCGTCAGCCGTGCTGGGCGCCAGGGTGGCGGGCAGGGCGATAGCCCCGACGACCATGCCAATGATGAAGAGACGAGCCATATCTGTTCTCGTGGTGAAGGTCCCTCGACCCCACAACGCGAATGATCGCCAGAAGGATGCGCGAAGAGTCGTCTAGGCGACTTGAGGAGCGGCGGCGGCGCGGCCAATCGTCCCGATTCACGATTAACGGTCATTTCACCACGCCTCGCGACACCGCCTTAACCAAGCCGCCCCATGCTGTATCGAAACGGGACTTTGGAGGGGCGGATGGCCCAGCACGTTGAGACCCTGGTGATCGGCGGCGGGCCAGCTGGCCTGACGACCGCCTACACCCTGGCCAAGGCCGGGCGGTCCGTCACCGTGCTGGAGATGGACCCCACGCGCGTCGGCGGCGTCGCTCGGACGCTCGACTACAAGGGCCTGAAGTTCGACATCGGCGGCCACCGGTTTTTCTCGCGCAATCCCGAGATTCTGGAGTTGTGGCGCGAGATCCTGCCCGACGGGTTTCTTGAGCAGTCGCGCCGCTCGCGGATCTACTATCGTGGGCGCTTCTACGCCTTCCCGCTGAAGGCCTTCCAAGCGCTGGCCAATCTCGGCCCCTGGATGGCGGCCAAGTGCCTGGCCTCGTTCGCGTGGGCCAAGGTCAAGCCGATCAAGCAGCCCGAGAGCTTCCGCGACTGGGTGCGCAACAACTTCGGCGAGACGCTGTTTTCAACCTTCTTCAAGTCCTACGCCGAGAAGGTCTGGGGCATGAGCTGCGACGAGCTGTCGGCCGACTGGGCCCGTCAACGCATGCGAGGGCTGAGCCTTAGGGACGCCGTCGCGGA
>CAKZJK010000043.1 GCA_936942565.1 uncultured Caulobacter sp.
CGTTCTGCTTGTTGGCGTCGGTGGTCGACGAGGAGCCGCCACCCGTGGCGGCCTCGATCAGAGCGGCGATACGGTCGGTCGAGTCGGCGGCCTGGCTGATGATATCCAGCGGCGAGGCGCGAACCGACGAAGCCACCTGATTGGCGGCCTGCTTGGCGGCCGACACGACGGCGTTCTGGGCCATGGCGATCTTGCTGGTCGCCATGGCGATCTTCATCGCCTGGGCGTCCTGATAGATGAAGCCATTGGTCGGATAGACCGTGTTGCCGAGGTCGCGGATCGGGTCGTACCAGACCTTGACCTGGCTCCAGTCGCCATTGGCCGACACGTCGACGACGGTGACGTCCTTTTCGATCTGGCCGCGATCGCCCTCGATCACCGACCAGTTGGCGTGGGTGACTTGGATCACGCGATCGGTGAGCACCTGGCTCACGAAGGCCACATGGCCCAGGTTCATCCGGGCGGTCGGCTTGAAGGAAAGGACCGAGCCGATCTTCGGCACGTCGCCGGTTTCGTACTTGCCAGCGGCCTGGGACCACCAGGTGCGCGCGTCGCCAAAAAGCTGAATGCCAGACATCAGGCGCGCGAACGGAACGCACTGCCAGTAGCCGTCGGCGGTTGCCACCGCCGGTGCCAGGCTGATCATGGCGGCAGCGGCCAGGGAACCCAGAAGGGCCCTCGTCCGTTTCGTCATGCTGTGGGTACTCCCCCGCGTTACTGGGTTAAGGGATAACCTTCCCATGGACGTGTGAAAAGAGTCTTTATGTCGCGGATGTCATCCGCGCGACGCGCTATTTGACGCAGGGCGGGCAAGATCCGGCGCGCCGAAAGCGCCACCTTCCCCTGACATACGAGCGCCCCTCGCCAGCTTCGCCGGTCATGCTCGCAATCAAGATCGACCCGGGAATATCCGCCTCATCTCCAGCGATATTGAACGCCATGACGGCGGTCCTTTCCGCCCCGAACGTACAGTGCTCGGAGACCTGAAAGACTGTCGCTTTATCTCATCAACGTCCTTGATCCTCTTTAAGCGCCAAGCATAAATCGGGCTTAGAAAGTGGTCCGAAAAGCAGACCGACGAGGCCGAAAAAACCACGTTGATCAATTGATCGGCTCCACCGCTCGGAGACGCGGAAAGACTCATCGAATCGTTGACGGGAACGCGCGCCCAGCGGGTGGCTTTTTGAAGCCTCACCCTCGACAAGAACGATGTTCGTTCCCATCTATCGTCGTCAGATGGCTTCGCGCGGGGAGGCGCGGCGCCCAAAATCCTCAGTGGGGACTGATGAACGAAATACTTAGCCTGCTCGCCGACCCAGCCGCCTGGGCCGCGTTGGTCACGCTTGTCGTCATGGAGGTTGTCCTCGGGATCGACAACCTCGTCTTCATCTCGATCCTGTCCAACAAGCTACCGCCCGAACATAGGCAGCGCGTCCGCCGGATCGGCATCTCGCTGGCGCTGATCATGCGCCTGGTCCTGCTGTCCACGATCGCCTTCATCGTCGGCCTGACCGCTCCGGTCTTCGACCTGGGCGTCACCGGCCCCGTCGGATCGCATGGCGAGCCCGGCTTCGAGACCGCCTTCTCATGGCGCGACCTGATCCTGATCGCCGGCGGCGCCTTCCTGATCTGGAAGGCGACCAAGGAGATCCACCACACCGTGGACCCGGATCACAGCGACGACATGCTGGAGAAGGACAAGGCCAGCGTGGTCATCTCGAACGTCGGCGCGGCGATCTTCCAGATCATCCTGCTCGACCTGGTGTTCTCGATCGACTCGATCCTGACCGCCGTCGGCATGACCGACCACCTGCCGATCATGGTCGCGGCCGTGATCATCGCCGTCACCGTGATGCTGCTGGCCGCCGATCCGCTGGCCAACTTCATCAACAACAACCCGACCGTCGTGATGCTGGCGCTAGGCTTCCTCTTGATGATCGGCACCGTGCTGATCGCCGAGGGCTTCGGCGCCCACGTGCCGAAGGGCTACATCTATACCGCCATGGCCTTCTCGGCCGGCGTCGAGGGCCTGAACATGATGGCCCGGAAACGCGGCGCCAAGAAAAGCGGATAGGCGGGATACGCCGTCTACTTCCCGCGTTGGGGGCGTGATAGTCCGGGACAACCGGCTGTCACGCTTCCCAAGGCCACGATGACCTCCCAGACCTTCACCGACACCGAGCGCCGCACGACCCTCGTGGCGCTGATGATCGTGTTCCTGCTGAGCGCCCTGGACCAGACGATCGTCTCCACGGCCATGCCGCGGATCATCTCCGAGCTGAACGGCCTCAATCTCTATTCCTGGGTCACCACCGCCTATCTGCTGACCTCGACGGTCATGGTGCCGATCTGGGGCAAGCTGGGCGACATCTATGGCCGCAAGCCGGTGCTGATCACCGGCATCTCGATCTTCCTGGCCGGCTCTCTGCTGTCGGGGATCTCGGGCGAGTTCGGGACGGTGCTCGGCGTGCCAGGCATGGTCCAGTTGATCGTCTTCCGCGCCCTGCAGGGGATCGGCGGCGGAGCCCTGTTCACCACGGCCTTCGCCATCATCGCCGACCTCTATCCGCCGCGCGAGCGGGGCAAATTCGCCGGCATCTTCGGCTCGGTCTTCGGCCTGGCCAGCGTGCTGGGGCCAATCATCGGCGGCTATTTCACGGACCACGGCACGGTGCAGCTGGGAACCCACACGGTCGCCGGCTGGCGCTGGGTGTTCTACGTCAACCTGCCGCTGTCCCTGCTCTCGCTCTTCATGGTCATCGTGAAGATGCCGCCGCTGGAGCATCGCCAGGCGGGGCGCATCGACTTCCTCGGCGCGGGTCTCTTGATCTGCGCCTTCGTACCCCTTCTGTTGGCGCTTAGCCTGGGCGGGCACAACTTCGCCTGGGACGCGCCCCAGAGCCTGGGCCTCTTCGCCCTGTCGGCCGTGTCGCTGGTCGGCTTCGTGGTCGCCGAGACCAAGGTCGCCAACCCGATCCTGCCGATGCGCCTGTTCCAGAACCGGGTGTTCACCACCGCCAACCTGGCCGGCTTCCTCATCTCCATGGCCTTCATGGGCGTGGTGATGTTCCTGCCGCTGTTCCTGCAGCTGGGGCGCGGCGTTCCGGCCACGATCAGCGGCATGACCATGCTGCCCCTGATGGCGGGCCTGATCGTCGGCAGCACCGTGGCGGGCCAGCTCGTGACCAAGACCGGCCAGTACAAGCCGCTGATGCTGGTGGGCGCGGGCCTGCTGCTGGTGTCGGTGTTCCTGCTGCACGACCTGTCCAAGATCCACGGCCTGGCGCTGCTGTGCGGGCTGCTCGCCTTCGTGGGCCTGGGACTCGGCCCGGGCCAGAGCCTGTTCAACATCGCCACCCAGAACGCCGTCGACCCGCGCGACATCGGCGTGGCCACCAGCTCCAACCAGTTCTTCCGCCAGATCGGCTCCACCGTCGGCGCGGCCCTGGCCGGCGCCCTGCTGACGGCGCGACTGGCGAACCTGCCCGGCGGGGGCCTGGATCTCGGGGCGCTGGAGGGCATGGCCGTCAAGGCGGCCGCCCAGGGCCAGGCGGCGCACGCCGATCCGGTGCTGCAAGGCGCTCTGGTCGACGCGGTCAGCGGGGTGATGGTCGCGGCCCTAGCGGTCATCGCCTTGGCCCTGGTCACCATCCTGTTCATCCCCGCCCTGCCCCTGCGCGCGCGCCAGCCGGTTGGCGACGCGCCGGTGCTGGACAAGGCCGAGCCGACGAACTGACGCCTACAGGAAGCTGTAGGGATCCACGTCGATCACCACCCGCACCGAGTTCGGGATCCTGGTCCGCGCCCGCCAGGCGGCCATGAAGCCCTGAAGGTCGACGTTGCGTTCGGCCCGGACCAGGAACCGCTTGCGCCGACGG
>CAKZJK010000044.1 GCA_936942565.1 uncultured Caulobacter sp.
GCGAGCCGCCGCCGACGCTGTTCGAATATATCCCGGACAATGCCATCCTGTTCATCGACGAAAGCCACGTCACGATCCCGCAGATCGGCGGCATGTATCGCGGCGACTTCCGCCGCAAGGCAACGCTCGCCGAATTCGGCTTCCGCCTGCCCTCCTGCATGGACAACCGGCCGCTGCGCTTCGAGGAATGGGACGCGATGCGCCCGGAAACCGTGGCCGTCTCCGCCACGCCCGGCAATTGGGAAATGGAACAGGCCGGCGGCGTGTTTGCCGAACAGGTCATCCGCCCCACCGGCCTGATCGATCCGCCGGTAGAAGTCCGCCCGGCCCGCAGCCAGGTCGACGACGTGCTTGGCGAGATCCGCGAGACCACGCTCAAGGGTTACCGCACGCTCTGCACCGTGCTGACCAAGCGCATGGCCGAGGATCTCACCGAATATCTGCACGAGCAGGGCATCCGCGTCCGCTACATGCACAGCGACGTCGACACGCTCGAGCGCATCGAGATCATCCGCGAACTGCGCATGGGCCATATCGACGTGCTGGTCGGGATCAACCTGCTGCGCGAAGGCCTGGACATCCCCGAGTGCGGCCTGGTGGCCATCCTCGACGCCGACAAGGAAGGCTTCCTGCGGTCGGAGACCTCGCTGATCCAGACGATCGGCCGGGCCGCGCGGAACGTCGACGGCAAGGTCATCCTCTACGCCGACCGGATCACCGGCTCGATGGAGCGGGCGATGGCCGAGACCTCGCGCCGCCGCGAAAAGCAGCACGCCTACAATCTCGAGCACGGCATCACGCCCGAGAGCGTCAAGCGCGATATCAAGGACATCCTCAACAGTCCCTACGAGCGCGGCGACCGCGTGCTGGTGCCGATGGGCATGTCCGAGACCGACGACCGCCCGTTCAGCGGCGACAACTTCAAGGCCGCGCTCAAGGACCTGGAGGCCAAGATGCGCGAGGCCGCCGCCAATCTCGAGTTCGAGACCGCCGCGCGCCTGCGCGACGAGATCAAGCGCATGAAGCTGATGGACCTGGAGTTCGCCAACGAGGTCCTGGCCGCCACCGGCGACGAGGTCGACAAGGCCGCGCCCAAGCGCCTGCGCGCCGAGATCCGCGAGGAGAAGGCCGCCGAGTTCCGCAAGAAGCGGCGCTAGGGCGTGGCGAGCGACGACGCGCGCCGGCCCGGGCCGCCTCCGGAGAGCTTCCAGGCGATCCTGGGCCGACGGGCTCTGGGCCTGGCGCTGGCGTTCGGCCTGACCCTGCTCGGGCTGCTGGGCCTGCAGGCCGCCCAGGGCCTGCTCGATCGGCCCAACGAGGCCGTCGTCGCCACGATCCCGGACGTCCTCGCCATCTGGCGCGAGGAGGAGCCGTCCGCCCTGTTCTGGGCGTTCCTGCTGATCGTCACGCCGCCGATGGCCTTGATCCCGAGCGCGTTCGGCGTGCGTCTCGGCCAGGTGTCGCCGCGGGTTTCGGCGCGGACGCGCTGGGGGCTCGTGGCCCTGTCGGCCCTGCTGGTGACCGCCGGCGTCGGGGTGGGCGCCGTCTTCGGCCGCGCCGAGGTCGCCGTCGCCACGCCGGTCGGCGTCAGCTGGCTGAAGGACGGCAAGCCGCGCGAATACTGGTCCTGGGGCGCGGCGACCAGCCTCGCCACCGCCTGCGTGAAGGGCGAGCAGGCGGACGCCTTCGCGCTGAACTACGACGTCACCTTCCCCACCGGCCGCGAGGCGCATCTGGTCCGGCCCGACGACAAGCTCGCCGACCTGGTCCCGCGTTTGGCGGTGCTGGACCAGCGCCTGCGCGCGACGGGGGTCCCGCGGTTCACGAGCGCGGAGGCCGGGTGCCTGGAGCACTACGGGCGAGCGCTGGCGCCAGCCGAGCGGGCGACGCTAGCCGCCCTGCTGAAGCGCTAGCCGTCACCCCTCTCCCCAGGTTGGTTCGAGGCGCCCGTTCTGGCGACTAGGGTCTTCGCCAAGGGCGAAGTCCCCCCCACGTTGCATCCGTCATTTCAGGGTGAAAGCGCCGCCGGACCGTGCGTACGACGCGCCGACCTCAAATTGCCCGCGACGGCGGCCCGCCCAGGGCCTAAACAGCCGCCTCGTTCGAAAGGCCCGACCATGTCCCTCCACATCGCCCTACTGCGCGGCGTCAACGCCACCGGGGGTCGCTTGATCACCGGCGACGAGTTGACGGGCCTGCTGACCGATCTCGGCCACACCAAAGTCCGCATGGGCCCCAAGGTCGGCGACCTGGTGTTCGAGAGCGGCGAGCGCACGGGCGCGGAACTTCAGACCCAGATCGAAACCGAGCTTATGGCCCGCCTGGGCCTGCGCACCGATGTCTATGTCCGCACCGCCGAAGCCTGGCGGGCCTTGATCGCGGCCAACCCGTTCCCGGACTTCGCGGCGGCCAATCCGGGCTGGCTGATGGCTATGTTCTGCAAGGACACCCCCGACAAAAAGGCCATGGGCGCCCTGCGCGCGGCGATCCGCGGGACCGAGCAGGCGAGGGCTGAAAACCGTCAGATCTATGCGATCTACCCCGACGGCGTCGGTGGCTCGAAACTGACGAACAGCCTGGTGGAGAAGACCCTCGGCGCGCGGATCACGGGGCGGACGTGGACGGCGGTGCTGGCGCTCGCCGAGATGCTTGAGCCGATCTAGTTCATCGGTGTCTTTCTTGGCCCCATCGTCCCGCCCCTCTTAAGCCGCGCTGCTTCGGCGAACGCCGCGACGCCTCTGAACGTCCGCTTCCCCCCTATTCCTCCACCACCCGCCGCGGCGCGTCGAAGCGCGAGCGCCACAGGGTTCGCAGGGCGAAGGTTTCCAGTCGCTCCAGGCCGTCGAGGTCGATGGCGCGGCGGCGTTCGCGGCCGACCTTGCGGGTGCGGACCAGGCTGGCGGCCTCCAGCACGCGGATGTGCTGGCCAAGGCCGCCGAGGGTGATGCCGAGGGGCTGGGCCAGTTCGCCGATCGACCGCTCCTTCTCCATCAGCGCGAAGAAGCCGCCGCGGCGGGTGCTGTCGCCCAGCGCCGCGAAGAGACCGCCCATCTCGCCCGGCGCCGCCCCCTACGCCGCCACCGCCTCGCCGCCAGGGGCCACGATCTCATACCGATCATCGACCCACCGGCCGACCAGCCTGCCCGTCCGGTCATAGACCCAGACCTCGGCCTCGCCGTCGTACGAGCGGGCTTCGCCGGCCAGGGCGCGGGCGCGGCGTTCGGCTTGGCCGCCGGTGTCGAAGAACATCACCTCGCCTGTCGAGATGATCTTCACGCACCATCCCCCATCGAAGGGGGAGACCACGAAAATGCTCCGCATGGTTCTCTCCGTTCAAATGGATGCTCGCGAAGGAGCGCTAAGAACTTAGGATCAGGCCCGGCGGTTCCAAGACCCCTCGCCAAAGCCCTCGAATGAGGTCGCTGGCGGCCGCTCGCGCCAGGGAACCGGCGCGGCGGCGGCCCGTTCCCGCTCGGCTCTGGAGACGGCCGGGGCGCCCTGGATGACGCCATGATCTCCCCCTACGCGGACCGATACGACGCCATCGTCATCGGCGCCGGCCCCGCCGGCCTCACGGCCGCCACCTATCTGGGCCGCTTCCACCGCAAGGCGCTGGTGCTGGACGGCGGCGGCTCGCGGGCCCGCTGGATCCCCGAGAGCCACAACACGCCGGGCTTCCCCCACGGCGTCGGCGGCGAGGCGCTGCTGGGCCGCCTGCGCGAGCAGGCCGACCGCTACGGCGCCGAGCGGCGTGCTGGTCGGGTCCGGACGCTGCTGCGCGGCGCGGAGGGTTTCGTCCTGGCGATCGACGAGGACGACGCCGACGCGCCGGTGATCGCGCGCGCGCCGTTCGTGTTGCTGGCCACCGGGGTGG
>CAKZJK010000045.1 GCA_936942565.1 uncultured Caulobacter sp.
TTCGCCGAGCGGCACGATCAGGCCGATGTCCTCGGCCACGGGGATGAAGTCAGCCGGCGATATCATGCCTTTGTCGGGGTGGCGCCAGCGCAGCAGGCATTCGAACGCGGAGATGGCGTTGGTCGCAACGTCAACCAGCGGCTGGTAGTGCAGCTCGAACTCGCCTTGCGCGAAGGCAAGGCGCAGATCGTGCTCCATGTCGCGCCGCTTCTGCGCCTGGCGGTCCATCTCCTTCTCGAAGAACCGGTGCACGCGGCCGCCGTCCTGCTTGGCGCGGTACAGCGCCATGTCGGCGTTCTTCATCAGTTCCTCCCAGCTCGCGCCGTCGCCCGGCGACAGCGCGATGCCGATGGAGGCGCCGATCACGAGCTCGTTGCCGTCGATGTCATAGGGCGCGCTGAGGGCCGTTATCAGATGGGCGGCGCTCGCGCTCGCGTCCTCGGCACCGGTCTGTCCGAGGATCACGGCGAACTCGTCGCCGCCCAGCCGCGCCGCAAGATGACCGCCATGCACCTGCTGCCGGAGCCGGCCCGCGACCGCCTGCAACAGCCGGTCACCCATCGGATGACCGAAGGAATCATTGATGGTCTTGAACAGATCGAGGTCGATGCACATCACCGCGAGGTGCTTGTCCTCCAAGACGGCGCCATCGAGCTCCTGCGTCAGGCGCTGCTGAAAGAATTCACGGTTCGGCAGGCCGGTAAGGCCGTCATGATGCGCCATGTAGGCGATGCGCGCCTCGGCGCGGCGCCGTTCGGTGATGTCGACGATCGCCACCAGCACACCATCACGGCCGTCGAAAGCGATCTCGCGTCCGTAGGTCAGCACCTCGATCTCGCTGCCATCGGCCTTGCGGTGACGCCGATGGCCTATTTCGCGCAATTCGATCTCGACGTGCCCTGCGTCGCGATGGTGACGGCCTCGCACAACGACAATGGCTGGACCGGCGTGAAGATGGGTGCCAACCGGCCGCTGACCTTCGGCCCGGAGGAGATGACCCGGCTGAAGGAGATCGTGCTCAACGCCGAGTTCAGGAACGCCGGCGGCGGCTCCTATCAGTTCCACGAAAACTACCCGGCGCGCGACCGCCCCAAGCTCAAGCGCAAGCTGAAGGTCGTTGCCGCCTGCGGCAACGGCACCGCGGGCGCGTTCGCGCCTGACGTGCTGGAGGCGATCGGCTGCGAGGTGGTCCCGCTCGACACCGAGCTCGATCACACCTTCCCGAAATACAATCCCAATCCCGAAGACATGGAGATGCTGCACGCCATCCGTGACGCCGTGCTCGAACATAAGGCCGATGTCGGGCTGGGCTTCGATGGCGACGGCGACCGCTGCGGCGTCGTCGACAACACCGGCGAGGAGATCTTCGCCGCCGGCTGGCACTGGGCGCACAACGGCCAGAAGACCTACAACGGCGTGGCGATCCTGTCGCGCCATCCGCTCACGGAAGTCACGCCAGACATCGCCGGCTTCGCCGACGAGCAGCGGGTTGTTCTTCGTGCGACGGCACAGGATCTGGATCGCGCGTTCCACTTCGTTCGCGCGGCCGATCAGCGGGTCGACCTTGCCCTGGCGAGCCTTTTCGTTGAGGTCGACGCAATAGGCTTCCAGAGCCTCGCCGCCCGTCTTGGTGTTGGGCTTCTCGCCGTCGTCCTCGGTCTGATTCGAGCCGGCGCTGGCGCCCTTGACGCTTTTGGCTTCCGAGGCGCCGGCCTTCTTGGCGATGCCGTGGGCGATGAAGTTGACCGCGTCGTACCGCGTCATGTCCTGCTCTTGCAGGAAGTAGGCGGCGTGGCTTTCGCGTTCGGAGAAGATCGCGACCAGCACGTTGGCGCCGGTCACTTCCTCGCGGCCCGACGACTGGACGTGGATCACCGCGCGCTGGATCACGCGCTGGAAGCCGGCGGTCGGCTTGGCGTCCTCCTCGTCATCGACGACCAGCGAGGCCAGCTCGACGTCGAGATAGTTCGAGAGGCTCTTCTTCAGCGCGGCGAGATCGACGTCGCACGCGCGCATAACTCCGGCGGCGTCATCGTCGTCGGTCAGGGAAAGTAGAAGGTGCTCCAGCGTGGCGTACTCGTGCTTACGCTGGTTGGCGTACGCGACGGCGCGGTGCAGGGACTCTTCGAGGGGGCGCGAAAAAGAGGGCAACGGGGAGGCTCCTCAGTCCTTTTCCATGGTGCACTGTAGAGGGTGCTGATGGCGTCGCGCCGAGTCGATGACTTGGGCGACCTTGGTTTCTGCGACTTCGTAGGTATAGACACCACACACGCCCACGCCGTTTTGGTGGACATGCAACATGATGCGTGTCGCATCTTCGCGCGACTTGTTGAAGAACCGCTCGAGCACGTAAACGACGAACTCCATCGGAGTGTAGTCGTCGTTGAGAATCAAAACTCGATACAGCGAAGGCTTCTGCGTCTTCGGCTTCACTTCCGTGACGACCGACGACCCAGCGCCGTTGCTTTGTCCGCCTTGCTTCCGCTCGGCCATCGATTTGTTCACTCCTGGCGAGCAAATCACCCGCCTAGTCTGGATTAGATATGGAAACGCGCCGGCTTTGGAAGAGCCCGAAGCGCCGCTGCGCCGCTTTAACACAGGGGCGCCGCGGAAATCGGCTTCACGTTTGGGAGAGCGACGACCGCGCGCGAACGGTTCCGTGGTGGAGAGGCCCAGATGGTGAACAAAATGTCGCGCCGCAAGAGGGGGATCGGCGCGGATCCGCGACTCACCGGCTCTTCAGCGCGCGCCCCGTGACAACCGCGGCGGCGCCGAACTTTCCGCGAAGCGCGTCGATGGCGGTCTCGCTTTTCAGCGAACGGCGCTCATCGTCGGCGAACATGTCGGAGCCGGCGGTCTCGGCGTCGACGAACTCGGTCAGGCCCGCGCCGATCAGACGATAGGAGAGCCCCTTAGGTTCGGCGGCCAGCAGCTCGCGGGCCACCTGGAACAGGGTGCGGGCGGTCTGGGTCGGCACCGCCAGGGTGCGGCGGCGGGTGTGGATCTTGAAGTCCGGCGTGCGCAGCTTCAGCGTCGCGACGCGGCCCGCCACGCCTTCCTTGCGCGCCTGCTTGGCGACCTTCTCGCAGAGGGGCCAGAGCTCGTCCTCCAGGTCGTCGCGCTTGTGTAGGTCGTCGTTGAAGGTGGTCTCGGCGCTGATGGTCTTGCGCGCCTGGTCGGGATCGACGATCCGGCTATCCTGGCCGTGGGCCAAGCGATGTAGGCGCATCCCGCCCGAGCCCAGGCGATTGGCCAGCAGCTTCAGGTCCGCGGAGGCGATGTCGCCGACCGTGCGCAGGTCCAGCTCGGCCAGGGACGAAACCGTCGCGGGCCCAACGCCTGGCAGGATGTTCACCGGCTTGTTGGCGAGAAAGTCCTTCGCCTCGGCCGCGCCGATCGCCGAGAAGCCGCGCGGCTTGTCCAGCTCCGAGGCGATCTTGGCCAGGAACTTGTTGGGCGCCAGGCCGATCGAGACGGTCAGGCCGATGTCGCGTTCGATCTCGGCCTGCAACCGCGCCAGCATCGCCGCCGGCGGCGCGCCGTGCAGGCGCTCGGTGCCGGTCAGGTCGATCCAGGCCTCGTCCAGAGACAGGGGCTGGATCAGCGGCGTCAGCTTGTCGAGCTTCTCGTGGATGCGCCGGCTCTCCTCCTTGTACTTGGCGAAGTTCGGCTTGATGACCACGGCGTCTGGGCACAGCTTCAGCGCCTTGAACATCGGCATGGCCGATTTCGCGCCGCTCATGCGGGCGATGTAGCAGGCGGTGGTCACCACCCCGCGCTTGCCGCCGCCGACGATCACCGGCTTGTCGCGCAAGGACGGATCGTCCCGCTTCTCGACCGACGCGTAGAAGGCGTCGCAGTCGATATGGGCGAG
>CAKZJK010000046.1 GCA_936942565.1 uncultured Caulobacter sp.
GAGTAGGTCGAGGCGAACTCGTACCAGAATTCGATCATGGCCTTACTGGTGGTCCAGCAGGCCCAGGACGCGCTTGGCGACCACGTTCAGGTTCACCTCGCTGGTGCCGCCTTCGATCGAGTTGCCCTTGGCGCGCAGCATGGCGCGCGGCGCGGCCAGCTCCTCGGCGGAGAAGCCTTCACCTTCCCAGCCCAGGCCCTTTAGGCCCAGGGCCTCGACCAGAAGCTCGGTGCGCTCTTGGTTCATCTTGGCGGCGGCGTACTTGATGATCGAGACGGCGGCGCTGGGACCCGAGCCTTGCTTGGACTCGGCCTCGGCCCGGCGCACGGTCAGCATGAAGGCGTGGGCGTCCATCGAATGCGCCGCCAGGCGCGCGCGGAAGTCGCCGTCGGCGATCCTGCCTTCGCTGTCGACGCCGATCTCCTTCTTGGCCGCCTCCACCGGCGACAGACCGCCGCCGCCGCCGAAGCCCGAGGCGCTGATGTTCTGGCGCTCGTACTGGAGCAGGCGCTTGGCGATGTCCCAGCCGCCGTTGAGTTTGACGACCAGCTGCTCCTTGGGGACCTTCACATTGTCGAAGAAGGTCTCGCAGAACGGCGAGGAGCCACTGATCAGCTTGATCGGCCGCGCCTCGACGCCGGGCGATGTCATGTCGAACAGAACGAACGAGATGCCTTCGTGCTTCTTGGTGGTGTCGGTGCGCACCAGGCAGAAGATCCAGTCGGCCTGATCGGCGTAGCTGGTCCAGACCTTCTGGCCGTTGATCAGGTAATGGTCGCCCTTGTCCTCGCACTTGGTCTGCAGGGATGCGAGATCGGACCCCGCGCCGGGTTCGCTGTAGCCCTGGCACCAGCGGATCTCGCCACGCACGATGGGCGGCAGGAAGCGCTGCTTCTGCTCCTCGGTGGCGTATTCCAGCAGGACGGGGCCCAGCATCCAGACGCCGAAGCTCATCAGGGCGGGGCGGGCCTTGAGGCGGCGCAGCTCCTGTTCCAGCACCTTGTTCTGGGTCTTGGAGAGGCCGCCGCCGCCGTATTCCTTGGGCCACATCGGCGCGGTCCACCCGCGCTCGGCCATGCGATCCAGCCAGAGCTTCGCGTCCGGGTTCTTCCAGACCATCTTGCGGCCGCCCCAAGGCGCCTCGTCCTCGGCCATCGGGGCGCTCAGGGACTTTGGATAGTTGGCCTCAAGCCAAGCGCGGGTCTCGGCGCGGAAGGCGTCGAGTTCGGTTCCCCCGAAGTCGGCCATCGTATCATCTCCCTAGGCGGTGTTCTCTCTTGGGGCCACACTACGCCTCGCGCCGGCTTGGGCAAGTCGATTCAAACGGTCGTTCGTCGCAAGGGCCACGACCACTTCACACTTTGCGGGCTATATGAGGCTGCTGCTGGATCCCGCAGGGGATTCGTCGTTTCGGGATCTGGATGTCCTCGACAGTTTTCAGGCCCGCGGCTCTCGCGATCGCCCCGACCCTGGCGGCGATCCTGACCGCGTCGGCCGGGGTCATGCTCCTGGCCTCGGGGGCCACGCCCTCGGAGCCCACCCGCTTCCTGCTGCTGCTGGCCTTCGCGCCTGATCTGCTGATCGAGATCAGCCACTTCTTCTCCTCGATCCTGGGCCTCGTTTTGCTGCTGCTGGCCTTCGGTCTGCGTTCGCGGCTGGGCGCGGCCTGGTGGGCGGCTTTGATCGTGCTGGCGTCGTCGGCGGTTCTGGCGATCTTCAAGGGCCTGAACTGGGAAGAGACAGCCATGCTGCTGCTCTGCTTCCTGGCCATCCTGCCGTTCCGCGACGCGTTCCCGCGCAAGGCCGCGTTGTCGAAAATGGAGATCGCTCCCGGATGGCTGCTGTCGGCCGCGGCGGCGATAGGCGGCGCCGCGCTCCTGGGCTGGTGGTCGTTCCACCACACCGAATTCGCCGACAAGTCCTGGATCCGGGTCCTGCAGGACCATGACGAGGCCGCTCGGGCCATCCGCTCGTCGGTGGCCGCCGCCATCGTGTTGCTGGCCGTGGGGGTCTGGCGCCTGATCTCGACGGCCGCGACCCCGTCCGTGGTCGACGACACCGATCCGGAGTTCGACCGCGTCCGCGCCATCCTGGCCAAGGCCGAGGACGCCGAGCCTAGCGCCAACCTCGCCTTGCTGGGCGACAAACGTTTCCTGTTCTCGGCTTCGGGCGAGACCTTCCTGATGTTCGGGGTCCGAGGGCGCTCGTGGATCGCCTTGGGCGCGCCGGTCGGTCGCCGTGACGAGCGCATGGAGCTCTTCTGGCGCTTTCGCGAGCTGGCCGACGCCCACGCCGCGCGCGCGGGCTTCTACGGCCTGGGGCCCGACGATCTGCCCGACACCGTCGACCTTGGCCTGGCCATTCAGAAGACCGGCGAGAGCGCGGCGGTGCCGCTGGAGGCCTTCAGCCTGGTCGGTCGCCGCCGCGAGGTCCTGCGCCGCAACTGGCGCAAGGCCGGGGAGGGCGGCGCCGCCTTCGAGGTCCTGCCCGTGGGCGCGGCCAACGCGATCATGGATGAGCTGAAGGCGATCTCCGATTCCTGGCTCGGCCATCACGCCGGCGGCGAGAAGAGCTTTTCGATGGGTGGCTTCGATCCGCGCTACGTCGCCGAGTTCCCGGTGGCGGTGGTGCGCGGCGAGGAGGGCAAGATCGTCGCCTTCGCCACCCTGTGGCTGACGGCGTCGAAGACGGCGTTCTCGATGGACCTGATGCGCTATTCCGACGAAGCGCCCAAGAACGTCATGGACTACCTGTTCGTCGAGCTCCTGCAGTGGGGCAAGGACGAGGGCTATCAGGCGTTCGAATTCGGCGTGGCGCCGCTGGCTGGCCTGGAGGATCGCCCCCTGGCGCCGATCATGTCCCGGGTCGGCCGACTGCTCTACGAGCGCGGCGAGGAGATCTACAATTTCCAGGGCGTTCGGCGGTACAAGGACAAATACGACCCCGTCTGGCAGCCGCGTTACATTGCCGCGCCCCAGAAATGGGCCATCCCGTTCCTGCTCGCCGACATCGGTTTGCTGTCGTCCGGAGGGGTTTCAGGCCTCGCCAAGCGCCCGAAAAAGGCCGCGACCTAGTAGCGCGGCTGATTGCCGGTCTGGAAGCCCAGGAGGTTGGCCAGATGCACCATCATCAGCATCAGCGCGACGACGCAGATCATCATCAGCGGACGCCAGGGCACCATGCGCGGGCCCTTTAAAACATTGATCGGACGGGCGCCAAGCCAGCCGCAGACGACGGCGAGGACGAGGAAAAGGGCGCAGGCCGCGAGCGTGAAAGGCAGGTCCATGGCGGCTTCTAGGCCTGTGACAATATGCCTGGCAAATAGTTAAGTCGCGTTAACCCTCTTGCTTTTGAACCGCGCTACAGAACTGCGAACGTGCGTCCCGATTCCTCCACAGTGATTTGGCGAGGCGCTATATCTAGCGTTTACGTCGCGTTTACACCCCAGGAATCGCTCACTAGCGTTTTCCCCAGATGCGGGGAGATAGATTCGCATGACGGCGGCTTCGCCATGGAGCGTTAAGGGGATAGACCCCAAGGCACGGGAGGTCGCTAAGGACCTCGCGCGTCGCTCCGGCATGACCTTGGGCGAATGGCTGAACCGGATGATCATCGAGGGCGATGGTCAGGCCGACTATCGCGCCGCCGAAGAGACCTCCAGCCGCTCGCATCTCGAAGTCGTCCGCGACCAGCCCTCGCGCGCAGAGATCGCCGAGCAGACCGATCAGGTCGGCCGCGTCGCCGTCGCCCTGGATCGCCTGACCCGCCGGATCGAAGTGGCGGAGAGCCGCAACGCCGCCGCCATCTCCGGCATCGACCATTCCGTCCGCGACGCCATCGCCCGCCTGAGCCGGGCCGAGCGCGAGCAGATCGCGGTCGCCGCCCGCTTCGAAGGCGCGGTGGACGATCTCAAGACCGAACAGACGCGCACCGCCGAGCGCATGCGCCGCATCGAAGCCGAGGCGGCCGGGCCCCGCTCGGTGGAGGCCATGCGCGCGCTGGAAGGCGCCTTGGGCAAGGTCGCTGGCCACCTCTATGATGGAGAAGCCCGCACCCGCGAGGCCATCGCCGCGCTCGAGGCGCGGCTGGACGCCCAGGTCGCGCCGCCGCCGCAAGATCCGAACGAACTGGTCGAGGCCGTCGTCGCGCGTCTGGGCGAGCGGCTTGAAGCCGCCGAAGCCCGCACGAGCGAAGCGTTGCGCGAGCTGGGCGCGTCGTTCTCGACCCTCGATGAGCGGCTGGGCGTCGTCGAGAGCGCCAATCCGGCCGCCGATGTTCAGGAACGCCTCGACAGCCTGGCCGCCACGCTCAGCGAGAAGATGGAAGCCGCGCGCCTGGAGATGGCCGAGCGGCTGCGCGAGACCGCCGACGGCCGCTTCGACCGCATGGAGCGCAAGCTCGGCGAGATGGCCGCTCACGTCGAGGCCGCCGAGCAGCGCTCGGCGCAAGCCATCGAGCGGATGGGCCGTGAAGTGGTCAATGTCGCCGACGCCTTCAACCGCCGCGTCCAGACCGCCGAAAACCGCAGCGCCGAGGCCATCGAGCAGGTGGGCGGCGAGGTCGCGCGGATCGCCGCCAGCGTCGAGAGCCGTTTGAACCGCGCCGACAGCGTTCAGGGTCAGGCGCTTGAAAAGCTTGGCGCGGAGATCGCGCGCATCACCGAACGCCTGACCGAGCGCATCGGCAGCGCCGAGCGTCGCAACGCCCTGGCGATCGACGACGTCGGCGAGCAGGTCGCGCGCGTGACCGAGCGCCTGAACCAGCGTCACGAACGCTCCAGCCAGGACCTGCTGGACCGCATTCGCCAGAGCGAGGAGCGCACGCTCCGCATGCTGGAAGAGGCGCGTGACAAGATCGACAACCGCCTGCACGAGGCCCAGCGCAAGCCGGAGCCCGTCGCTCCGCCGCCCGCGGGCAAGCGCGTGCAGCAGGCCTGGCGCGAGCTGGACGTGGTGCAATGCGGCTACTGCCAGTCCGGGCAGATCATGTCGGCGTCCGCGCTGCTGGCCAGCAACCCCAATCCCAGCGACGCCGACATCGACGCCGCCGAGTTCCCGCTGGACGATATCGAGGACGAGGCCCGCGACGACGAGGACTTCGCCTTCGCCGACGCGTTGGACGAGGAAGAAGACGAGATCGACGCTGCCCCCGAAGCGGAAGCCTCCCAGGCGGCGCCCATCGAGCCCGAACGTCCGCTGTCGACCCGCGAGATCATCGAACAGGCGCGCGCCGCCGCTCGCGCCGCCGCCGCGGCGGACGCCAAGGGCCTGGGCGTGGGGCGGAAGGCCAAGACCGAGAAGACGGGATCGCTGTTCGGCGGCTTTGGCGCCTTCTCGTCCAAGAAGCCTAAGCGCCGCATCGGCACGACGGTCGCCAGCGTGGCGGTCGCGATCGGCAGCGCCGCCGTGGTCGGCGCCTGTGTCGGCGGTCTGCTGCTTCTGGGCGATCAGAACGCCAACGGCGCGCCTCGCGCCGCTCAGGTCCTGGCAACCCCGAAGCCGGTCCAGGCCAGCGCCGTTTCGACCGGCTCGCGCGCCTCGGTCGCCTTGACCAAGGCGCCGTCCGCGCCGGTCCAAACCGAAGTCGCTCCGGCCGTTCCGACCCTGTCGGACGAGGCCAAGGCGTCGTTCGCCGAGTCCATCCGCAAGATCGAAACCGGCGACCGCGCCGGTCTCGAAAGCCTCAGGCGCGTGGCAACCGGAGGCTATCCGGCCGCCCAGTTCTACCTGTCCAAGCTGCTCGAGAGCGGCAAGGACGGCGTGAAGCGCGACATGGTCGAGGCTCGCCGCTGGAGCGAGCGCGCCGCCAACGGCGGCGATCCGCGCGCCATGCACAATCTGGCGCTCTACTATTTCAAGGGCGAGGGCGGTCCCCGGAACTCGACGACCGCCGCCCTGTGGTTCCGCAAGGCCGCCGAAACGGGGCTCGTCGACAGCCAGTTCAACCTGGCCCAGCTCTACGAAACGGGCCTGGGCGTAAGCCAAAACGCCGCCGAGGCCTACAAGTGGTATGTGATCGCCGGCCGAGCTGGCGACGCCACCGCCCGCGGCCGCGCCAACGCCTTGCGCCCGCAGTTGACCGCCGAAGCCCTTCAGACGGCGGACCGTTCCGCCCAGGCCTTCCGCGCCCAGACCCCGGTCCGGACGGCGGCCCTGAGCCCGACGGCCGGCGCGGCGCGCGGCGATCTGGGCGTGGCGCAACAGGCCTTGTCCCACCTTGGCTACTATCAGGGCCCGCGCGATGGCGTCGCCTCGCCGGCGCTGCGGATGGCCATCGCCGCCTTTCAGCGCGACCAGGGTCTGACGGCCTCGGGCGATGTCGATGGAGAGACCCTGAGCCGGCTGGCGGCCTCCGCCCGCTAATCCCAGTCGAAGTCGAGTTCTCGCGCGTGTTATCCCGCGCGGGATCGTGGAAAAGGCCATCCCTGGCGAGCGCTATCGTTTTCACGAAATATCGTCCGTGGACCTATCGCGTCGTGTCGGTAATAGTCCCGCCCCGGGGCAGGGGAGGCCGTTTCGGCGACCTTCCGAAGGAGTTGATCATGAACGAGTCCGTGGGCGCGCGGACGCCGGTTCCACCGGCGGTATGGGTCTTTGGGCTTTCGACCCTCATTCCATTCTTCGTCTCATCGGCCTTGTTCTGTTACGGCCCCGCCAAATCTCAAGCCCCCGCGCTGGTCGCGCTCCTGGCCTATTCGACCGCGATGGTGTCGTACTTTGGCGGCGTGCGCACGGGGCTGGAGATCGAGAATCCCAGCCCGCGCTGGTCGGTTCTCGGGCTTTCGCTGCTGTTTCCTCTGGCCGGGTTCGGGCTGTTGCTGGGCGAACTGAAATTCGACCCGGCCTGGCAGCTGTCGGGCTTCCTGCTCGTGCTGCTGCTGCAATGGGTCTGGGATGTCACCAATCACGAAGGCCCGACTTGGCGTCCGCGGATGCGCACCCTGCTGACCGCCGGCGCGGCGATATCGTTGGCCTTTTCGCTGGAGCAGGCGCTGCACATGTAGCGCTGCGGCGCGCTAGTCGGGCCGCAGGGACTTCATCCCGACCGCATGGACCCGCTTGGGTCCGAGCGCGCCAGCCAGCATCGGCCCGCCGAACAGGTTCGAGAACGCCTCGTCCAAAATGTTCAGGCCGCCCGTGAAGGCGCCAAACGCCGGCAGCACCAACCGCTGACCGTCGGTCACGAAGCATCGCCGCCGGATCGTGGCCCGTCCGCTCGAGACCTTGGCGGCCGGGTGCAGGTGGCCCGCCACCTCGCCCAGCTGGACGCCCGGCTGGGGCTCGTGGCGGAGCGTCAGGCCCATCAACGACGCCTCGTCGATGATGTCGCCCGGCAGGGCCTTGGGTCCGTCGGCGTCATGGTTGCCCACCGCCCACACAAGCTCTCGGCCCAGCGCCAACCCTTCCAGCCGTCGATAGTCGTCCGCCGCCAAGCGCGCCTCGCCGTCGCCGTCGTGGAAGCTGTCGCCCAGAAAAACCAGCCGTTCGGGCGAGAGCAGGGCGATTTCGCTGTCGAGGCGGTCCAGGGTCTCGCGCGTGTCGTAGGGCGGCAGCATCTGGCCAAAGCGCGCGGCGTAGCTGCTGCCCTTCTCGAAGTGCAGGTCGGCGACCACCAGGGTCCGCTCGGTCTCCAGCCACAGGGCGCCCGACCAGCGCAGCATGACCTCGACGTTCGACAGGGCGATCCGCAGGCCACCGCAGGGGGAAGGGGTAAAGCGCGTCACGACATGGCCTCTGCGATCAGGTCGTCCTCGGCCTCGGCCAGGATCATCTCGCCAGCGGCGTCGCCCGGGGCGCGCTCGCGGCCGATTTCGAGCATGATCGGCACGGCGAAGGGCGACACGCGGTCAAGGATTACGTGGCGGATCTTGCCCCGGACGCGCGCGAGCATGTCGCTCAGGCGAGCGATGTCCAGCATGCCGGTGGCCGCGTCATGGCGGGCGCAGCGCAGCATCAGGTGGTCGGGTTGGTGTTTGCGCAGCACGTCGTAGATCAGGTCCGTCGAAAAGGTCACTTGCCGCCCTGACTTCTCCGCGCCGGGATGGCGTCGCTCGATCAGGCCGCCGATCAGGGCGCAATGCTTGAAGGCGCGCTTCATCATGAAGCTCTCGTCCAGCCAGGCCTCCAGGTCGTCGCCCAGCATGTCCTGGGCGAACAGCTCGTCGAGGTCGAGGCCGTCCATCGGACGCAGCGACCAGATGTTCAGCGCGTAGTCGTTGCAGACAAAGCCTAGAGGCCCGACACCGAGGCGATCCAACCGCCGGGTCAGCAGCATGGCCAGGGTGGTGTGGGCCAGACGGCCGTCGAACGGATAGCAGACCAGGTGGTGGCGCTTTCCGCGCGGGAAGGTCTCCAGCAGCATCTCGCCTTCGTCGGGGATCGCCGAGCGGATCTTCTGCCAGGCCAGCCACTCCTGGACGTCGCCGGGCAGGGCGGTCCATTCGGCCTCGTCGTGCATCATCTGCCGCACGCGGCTGGCCAGGTAGGTCGAAAGCGGGAACTTGGAGCCGCCCCAGCTGGGCATCTTCGGGTCGTCGTTGGGGGCAGGCGTCACGAAGGCGTCGGCGCCAACCAGGCTATTGTAGCGCCAGACCTGTCCCGCGAAGACGAAGGTGTCGCCGGGCGTCAGCTGCTCGAAATAGCCTTCCTCGGCCTCGCCGATCTTGCGGCCTCCCATGGGACGTTTGCCGCCGCCGATGCGGATGTTGATCATGCCAGGCGACACGATGGCCCCGACGTTCATCCGGTGCTGCTGCCGCGCCTGGGCGTCGCGAGCGGTCCACAGGCCGTCGGCGTTCTTCACGATCCGCCGGAACTTGTCGTAGGTGCGCAGCGCGTAGCCGCCGGTCGAGACGAAGTCGACGACGGTCTCGAAGTCCTCCCAGGTCAGCTCCGCGTAGGGACCGGCCGAGCGCACCTCGTCATAGAGAGCGGTTATCTCGAACGGTTCGGAGCAGGCGCAACCCATGACGTGCTGGGCCAAGGTGTCCAGCGTGCCGATGCGCGGGGGATCGCCGTCCAGGTGGTTCTCCAGGATGGCGTCGGCGGCGGCGCGGCATTCCAGCATCTCGAAACGGCTGGCGGGCACGAACAGAGCGCGGCTGGGCTCGTCCAGGCGGTGGTTGGCGCGGCCGATCCGCTGCACCATCCGCGAGGCGCCCTTCGGCGCGGCCAACTGGATGACGAGGTCGACGTCGCCCCAGTCGATGCCCATGTCCAGGGTCGAGGTGCAAACGACGGCGCGCAGCGCGCCACGCGTCATGGCCGCCTCGACCTTGCGGCGCTGTTCGGCCGAGAGGCTGCCGTGGTGCAGGGCTATCGGCAGGTCGTCCTCGTTCAGCTCCCACAGGCGCTGAAACGCGAACTCGGCCTGAAAGCGGGTGTTGACGAAGACTAGCGCCGTCTTCGATTGCTTGATGATTTCGTAGACCTCGGCCATGGCATGCTCTGCCGTGTGGCCGGCCCAGGGCACCCGACCGCCGGACACCAGCACCTCGACGACCGGCTGCGCG
>CAKZJK010000047.1 GCA_936942565.1 uncultured Caulobacter sp.
CCCGCCTTGGCGATCACCGCTTCGAAGCCGGCGGCGCAGTAGGCGAACAGCCGCGCCCGCACGGCCTCGAGATCGCTTGAATGGCACTCGCCTTCCGACAGCGAGTCGATCCGTCCAGTCTCGGACAGGGCCAGCATCATCGAGCCGGTCAGGAACTGGTAGCACCAGTAGAGGTCGCGATACGCCGCCTGGGGCCGGACGCTCTTCAGCGTCTCGACCAGGCGGTGGACCACGGGGTCGAAGAACCGGGTCATCGTCTCCCCGCCCCAGGCCGGGGTGTTGTTCACCTGGGCCACGAGCGCGAAGTAGCTTTTCCAGCCTGGGCCGCCATCCTGCGAGATACGCAGCAGCGGGTCGATGAAGGCCTCGATCACCCCTTCGACCGTCATCGCGCCGGCGTGGGCCTTCACATAGGCGTCCATCGAGGCCTCGCGGGCCTGATTCAGGATCTCGGCCCGGCGCAGGAACACCGCGTCGAACAGCTCGCGCTTGGCGCCGAAATAGTAGTGGATCAGCGCGGTGTCGACGCCCGCCTCCGCCGCCACCTGGCGGGTCGTGACGCCATAGAAGCCGTGGCGCGCGAACAGGCCCTCGGCCGCGTCGAGGATCGTCTCCTTCAGATCCAGGCCCTTGGCCTTGGACGGTCGGCCACGCCCGCCAGGGCGGGCGCCGGTCTTGGCTGCGGTCATGAGGAGGGGCCCGCCCTGTTGCGCTCCGTCCTCGGATAGGCGCAACCCGGCGGGCCTGGCAAGGACCGGCGTTCTCTCACGCTTGGACGAAGACGCCGTGGAACGTGACCGGCAAGGCCACGGGCGCGCGCCACGCGGCGATCGGCCCCCGGTCCACGCGGCGAGCGTCGAAGACATGCAGCTCGGTCGCCTTGGCGTCCAAATTCAGGGTCGTCCCCACGATCCAGCCGTCCAATTCCTGGCTGGAACCCGGGCGCGGGACGAACACCATCTCCTCGACCAGGTGACGCGGACCAAAGCCGAAGACCTGTTCGCGGTCGCGCTTCCAGTCGCGCACCGCCAGGCCTTGGAACAGCGGACGGTCGGGCTGCTCGTTGGTGACGTGAACGGAGTACTGGCGGACCTCGCCGGCGAAGCGAGCGTCGCCGCGCGGGAACTCGGCGGTGACAGCCTCTTGGGCCAGTTCGCCTCGACCGTTGGCGCGCAGGGTGATCAGAGCTCGCCGAGGTGGCGGTCCGGGCACGTGCTGGCCTTGCAGGAACAGGCCGGCGTTCTGGGCCGTGCCAAAGGGGTTCTCGTCGATGCAGGCGTCGAAGCGGATGGTCCCGTCCCGCTCTTCCCAGGCGTCGCCCAGGTGGAAGAAGAAGAACGGCGGCAGCTCGAACACGCGGCGCTTGGACAGGTCGTCCTTGTCGATCACCAGAACCTGAGTCCCCAGCTCCGGCTTCCAGGCCATGGCGGTCGAGATCGGCATCTGGAAGCGGCCGACCACCCATGGCTGCAGCAGGATGACGAGGTGGCGCGACGTCGCGGTGAAGTCGTGCATGTAGCTGGCGCGAGGCAGCTCGATCATCTCGGCCTTCTGGAGCGCGCCGTCGGCGGCGAGCTTCCAGACGATGGCGTGGCGGCCCGACAGGCCGAGGTTCCAGATCGTGCCGTCCGGCTGAACGCGCGGGTGGGCCAGGAACGGCATGCCCTTGAGGTCGGGACGCAGGGTCTTGAAGCCGCGCGTCTCCAGGGTGGCGGGGTCGAGCGCGGTGGGCGAACCGCCCTCCCACAGCGCCCACAGCTCGCCGCCGGCCATGATCACGGAGGTGTTGGCGGCGTTGGCGTCGTCGGGGCCCGTCAGGCGCGTGCGGGGGCCGGGCGCGGTGCCGTAGCCGGGGGTGACCACGGCGTCGGCGGCCGTGTCGTTGCGCCGCTTGACCGTGTCGACAAAGCGGGCGGCCATCCGCGCCTGCCCGTCGGCGATCTGGAATTTGCGGACCATGCCGTCGCCGTCGAACCAATGACCGACCGAGCCGCCGGGTCGGCGGAACTTGGCCGGGCCGTTGCGGAACAGGGTTCCCTTGAGCTCGGCCGGGGCGCGGCCATGCAGCCGGGTCATCGCGGTCGGCGCGACGTCGCTTTCGACGTCGGCCAGGCCCAGGGTCCAGTCACCGGCCTTGGCGTTGGCGGCGCCGGCCCAGACAGCCTCGGGGGTCAGCAGGGCGGCCCCGCCCATCAGGGCCGCGCCGCGCAGGATGTCGCGTCGGTTCATGGTCCCCTCTCCTACTTCAGGTGTAGCGCTTGGACGTTGGCGCCGGCCTTCACTTCGAAGGCGGCGTCGTCGAAGGTCGGCGGGCCCATGGCGCCCATGGCGTCCCGCGAGAAGCCATAGGGTTCGGTCGGCAGGCCGAAGGGGTTCTTGCTCATCTTGCCGTCGCCATCGATGTCCTGAAACACGCGGACGGCGTAGGTCCCGACCGGCAGGGCGGGGATCTTGGCGCTTGGCGCGGGGTCGGAGGCCGCGGCCACCGCGACCCGCGCGGCCTTGCCGGAGGTCCAACCCTGGGCGCTGTCGTAGACGGCGATCATCACCACGCCCGACTTCGTGGCCAGGCCAGGGAAGCTCAGGGTCAGGTCGCCGAGCGCCTCCTGAGCGCGGGCGGCCGGGGCGGCGGTCAGGGCGGCGAAGGCGAGGCCGGCGAGCAGGGTCTGGGAGAGGGTCATGTCGAGAGTCCTTTGGCGATGTGTCGAGGGAATGGGGCTCAGCCCAGGAACAGGGCCCAGAGCAGGCGTCCGGGGATGAAGGCGAACAGGCCGGCCAGCAGCAGCCCGCCGACGAACATGCCGGTCATGGCCTTGCGGTGGGTCGCTACCTTGCCGCGCTTGATGGCGTAGACCGCGCCGGGCAGGCCGACGATCGTCCAGCCCGACAGCAGGTGGATGAAGCTGAAGTGGCCGTGGTTGAGCTGGCGGATGAACAGCGAGCTGATCGCGGTGACGCCCATGGCGATCACCCAGGTCCAGCCCAGGGTCTTGTGCAGGCCCGTGCCCTTCACTCGCATCATCAGGGCGACGCCGATCAGCAGGGCCGTCACGGCGGCGCTCAGGTGGATCTTGATCGCCAGCGGCTGGGCCGCCAGCAGCGACAGGTTCGGCGCATGCGGGTGGACGCCGCGCTCGACCAGGAACGCGCCCATGCCGGTGAACATCTTGGGCCCGGCGACGACCACGATCAGGATCGCCAGCACCACGCCGAGGATCGCGCTCCTCAGGGCGTCGTCGCCCAGAACCCGGCGACCGATTGACTTGGCGTTCGCATCCATCTTCCTTCACTCCCGGTTCGAGCGGGGCGACCGATCGCCTCGCCGTCGACGTCGGTGTTGGAGTGGGCGGCCTCGTGTCTCAATCGTCTTTGCGTCAATCGCCGCCCTCGCTTCGTGAGCGGCTGGACGACGCCATTCACGCTTCGCGAACGGCGCTGTTCGGACCGGATGCGGTGCGGGGCTATCTGGTGTCTGGCGGCGCCGGCGTGTTCCTGGCGTTGATCGGCGCGCTGGGGTCCTACCAGGCGCCGTTCTTCACGCGGCTGGCTTACTGGGTGGGACTGTGCCTGGCCGGCGCCGTGGTCGGCACGGGCGTCACCCAGCTGATCGGCCGCGAAGGTCGCGCCGACAATCATCCGTGGCTCTATGGCGTAGCGACCGTCGTCCTCATCACCGTGCCGTTCACGGGCGTGGTCTGGTTCGTCAGCGAGGCGCTGTTCAACCGAGGCCTGAGGGTGGAGGTCCTACCACGCTATCTGCTGCCGGTGTTCATCGTGACCACGGGCATGACCGCCCTGAACTTCCTGGTCCAGCGCCGGCCAATCGAGACCCACGCAGCCCCCAAGGGCGCGCCCGCGCCGCGCTTCCTCGATCGCCTGCCGCCCAAGCTACGCGGCGCGGCGCTGCACGCGGTCGAGGCCGAGGATCACTATCTGCGCCTGCACACCTCGCGCGGCCAGGACCTGATCCTGATGCGCCTGTCGGACGCCATCGCCGAACTGGAGGGCATCGAGGGCGCCCAGACCCACCGGTCTTGGTGGGTGGCCAAGGCGGCGGTCGAGGACGCCCGGCGCGGCGACGGCCGGGCGGTCCTCTCCCTGAAGGGCGGCGTCGAGGCGCCGGTCAGCCGCGCCTACGCCAAGGCCCTGCGCGAGGCCGGCTGGTTCTAGCTGGTCCAGCCGCCGCCCAGCGCCTTGTAGATCGCCACCACGTCGGTGTTGACGCCCGTCTCGGCGACGGTCAGCGCGTCCTCGGCGGCCAGCAGGGTGCGTTCGGCGTCGAGCAAGACGAGGAAGTCGATGCCGCCCTCGCGGTACTGGATGCGCGCCAGCTCGGCCGCGCGGCGCGAGGCCGCGGCCTGATCGGCCAGACTCTTCAGCTGGGCCTGCTGCTGGCGGTAGGCGACCAGGGCGTTTTCCAAGTCCTCGAGGGCCAGCAGCACGGCCTTGTCGTAGGCCGCCAGCGCCGCGTCGTCGCGAGCTCGCGCCGCGCGCAGACGGGCGTGGGCGCTACCGAGGTCCAGCGCCGGCCAGCTGACGGTGGGCGCCACCGACCACGCCTGGCTGGCGCCGTTGCCAAAGCCCGTCGAGGTCCCCGACAGGAAGCCAACGAAGCCAGTCACCGAGACGCGGGGGAACAGGTCGGCCGTCGCCACGCCGACCTGCGCGGTCGAGGCCGCCAGGCGACGCTCCGCCGCCTGCACATCGGGGCGACGGCGCAGGAACTGGCCAGCCTCGCCGATCGGCAGGGCCGCGATCAGCGGACGCGTGTCGGCCTCTCGCGGAGTCAGCAGGGCGTCCAGCGCGCCGGGACGCTGTCCGGTCAGCACGGCCAGACGATAGTTGGCGCGGGTCGCGGCCGTGATCAGACTCGGGATCGCCGCCTCGGTGGCGTTCAGGCGGGCCTGGGCGCTGGCGACGTCGATCGGGCTGCCCGCTCCGGCGTCGAACCGCACCTTGGTCAGGCGCAGGGTCTCGCGCTGGGTGGCGAGGTTGCGATTGGCGACCTTGAGCCGCTCCTGGGCGCCGCGCAGCTCGAGATAGTTGCGCGCCACCTCGGCGGCGACGGTGACCTGGGCGTCGCGCAGGTCGGCCTGGGCCGCGCCCGCCTCCGCCCCCGCCGCCTCGATGCCGCGCCGAACACGCCCGAACAGATCGATCTCCCAGCGCGCGTCGAAGCCGGCCTGGTAGGTCTGGCTCTCGACCCGGTCGGTGGTGAGACCGGGTTGCTGCTGCTTGCTCTTGGTGTAGGTCCCGTCGGCCGTGACGTGGGGCAACACGTCCAGCTTCTGCTCGGTGAACAGGGCGCGGGCCTCGGCGACGCGGGCCAGGGCGATCTTCAGGTCGAGGTTCGCGCCCAGGGCTTGGCCGACCAGTTGGTCCAGCACCGGGTCGCCGAACGCCTTCCACCACTGGGCCTCTGGATTGGCGGCGGTGAAGACGGCCGGGTCGGCGTTCTGGAAGGCCGCCGGCGGGGTCGCCGGCGCCTTGTAGTTTGGACCGACCGCGCAGGCGGCGGCGGTCAGGGCGACGCCGGCGATCAGCGCGGCGCGCAGGGTGTGCTTGAAGACAGACATCAGTGCGCCTCCACGGGCGAGGTCGGAGCCGTCTTCGCCACGGCCTTGCGGGCCGTGAAGCGACGGATGACGTAGTAGAAGATCGGCGTCAGGATCAGGCCGAAGACGGTCACGCCCAACATCCCCGAGAACACCGCCACGCCCATGGCGCGGCGCATCTCGGCCCCGGCCCCATGCGACACCACCAGGGGGTAGACCCCCATGATGAAGGCGATCGAGGTCATCAGGATCGGACGCAGGCGCAGGCGGCAGGCCTCCAGGACCGCCTGGAGCGGGCTGTCGCCGTGCTCCTCGCGCTCCTTGGCGAACTCCACGATCAGGATGGCGTTCTTGCAGGCCAGCCCCACCAGCACGATCAGGCCGATCTGGGTGAAGATGTTGTTGTCGCCCTTGCTGATCCAGACGCCGGCCAGGGCCGACAGCAGGGTCATCGGGACGATCAGGATCACGACCAGCGGCAGGCTCCAGCTTTCGTACTGGGCGACCAGCACCAGGAAGGCCAAGAGCACGCAGAGCGGGAAGATGAAGATCGCCGTGTTGCCCGCCAGGATCTGCTGGTAGGTCAGCTCGGTCCACTCGTAGCCCATGCCGTTGGGCAGCTCCTTCTTGGCGAGATCCTCCAGCGCCTTCTGGGCCTGGCCGGTCGAGTAGCCGGGCGCCGGGCCGCCGTTGATCTCGGCGGTCAGCATGCCGTTGTAGTGGCTCTCGCGGTCGGGACCGGTGGTCTCGTGGAAGCTGACGAAGGCGCCCAGCGGGATCATCTGGCCGTCACCGTTGCGGGTCTGCAGGCGCAGCATCTGCTCGGGCTGCAGGCGGAAGCGCTGGTCGGCCTGCACGTTGACCTCGTAGGTCCGCCCGAAACGGTTGAAGTCGTTGACGTACAGCGAGCCCAGATAGACCTGCATCGTCTCGAAGAGGTCGGTCAGGGAGACGCCCTGGGCCCGGGCCTTCTCGCGGTCGATGTCGGCCTGGATCTTAGGCACGCTCACCTGGTAGCTGGAGAAGATCCCCGCCAGGGCCGGGTCCTGCCGCGCCTTGTCCATCAGGTTCTGGGTGGCCTTGTTCAGCTCGTCCGGACCCAGGCCCGCCTTGTCGACGATCTGCATGCGGAAGCCGCCGATGGTGCCCAGGCCCTGCACGGAAGGCGGCGGGAAGACCGCGATCTGGGCGTCGGGAATGGCGGCGAACTTCTGGTTCAGGGCCCCTACGATCGCGCCGGCCTGCTTGTCGTGGTCACGGCGATCCTTGAAGTCGTCGAGCGTGTAGAACACCGCGGCGGAGTTGGGACTGTTGATCAGGCCATTCACCGACAAGCCCGGGAAGGCCACGGAGCTTTTCACGCCCGGCACGCCCTTGGAGATCTCACCCATCTGGCGGACCACCGCCTCGGTGCGGTCCAGCGAGGCGGCGTCGGGCAGCTGCACGACGGCGACCACATAGGCCTTGTCCTGCTGCGGCACGAAGCCGGTCGGGGTCCTGGAGAACGCGAAGATGGTCAGAACCAGCAGCACGCCATAGACCACGAGGCCCGCGGTCGAGCGGCCCAGGGTCTTGGCCACGCCGTTGACGTAACCGTTGGAGGCCTTGGCGAAGAAGCGGTTGAACGGGTTGAACAGCCAGCCCAGGGCCGCGTCGATCAGCTTCTGGAAGCGGTCCTTGGGCGCGTCATGCGACTTCAGGAGCACCGCGGCCAGGGCCGGCGACAGGGTCAGGGAGTTGATGGCCGAGATCACCGTCGAGATGGCGATGGTCAGGGCGAACTGCCGGTAGAACTGGCCAGACAGGCCGCTGATGAAGGCGGTCGGGATGAACACCGCGCACAGCACCAGGGCCGTGGAGATGATTGGTCCGGTCACCTCGCCCATCGCCTTGCGCGTGGCGTCGGCGGGCGGCAGGCCCAGCGAGATGTTCCGCTCGACGTTCTCGACCACGACGATGGCGTCGTCGACGACGATGCCGATGGCGAGCACCAAGCCGAACAGCGTCAGGGCGTTGAGGCCAAAGCCCAGCATCAGCATCACGGCGAAGGTGCCGATCAAGGACACGGGCACGGCGATCAGCGGGATCACCGAGGCGCGCCAGCCCTGCAGGAAGATCACCACCACGATGACGACCAGGATGATCGCCTCGATCAGGGTGTGGACCACCGAGTCGATGCTCTCCTGCACGAACGCCGTGGTGTCGTAGATGATCTCGTAGTCGACGCCTTCGGGGAACTCCTTCTTGAGCTCCTTCATGGTCTTCTTGACCTCGGCCGCCATCTGCAGGGCGTTGGAGCCGGGGCGCTGGAAGATCGGCATGGCGACGGCCGACTTGTTATCGAGCAAGCTGCGCAGGGCGTAGTTGTTGGCGCCCAGCTCCACGCGGGCGACGTCGCCCAGGCGGGTGATCTGGCCGTCCTCGCCCGAGCGGATGATGACGTTCCGGAACTGCTCCTCGTCGGTCAGGCGACCAGGGGCGTTGATCGACAGCTGGAAGTCGGCGCCGGAGCCGGCGTTGGGCGGCGCGCCCAGCTGGCCGGCGGCCACCTGGACGTTCTGCTCGCGCAGGGCCCGCACGACGTCGCCGGCGGTCATCGACAGGGCGGCCAGCTTCTCGGGATCCAGCCAAACGCGCATCGAGTACGCGCCCGCGCCGAAGGTCTGCACGTCGCCGACGCCGTCGATGCGCTTCAGCCGATCGCGCACGTTCAGCTGCGCGTAGTTGCTGAGGTACAGCATGTCGTAGCGGTTGTTCGGCGAGATCATGTGCACGACCAGCGTCAGGTCGGGCGAGGCCTTGTCGGTCGTCACGCCGATCCGCTGCACCTCCTGGGGCAGCTTCGGCAAGGCCTGGGCGACGCGGTTCTGGACCTGCACCTGGGCCTTATCGAGATCGGTGCCGAGCGCGAAGGTGACGGTCAGGACCATGGCCCCGTCGGCGGCCGACTGGGACGACTGGTAGATCATTCCCTCGACGCCATTGATCGCCTGTTCGAGCGGCGCGGCGACGGTCTGTCCGATGACGGACGGGTTGGCGCCCGGATAGGCCGCGCGCACGACCACGGTCGGCGGGACGACTTCCGGATACTCGCTGATCGGCAGCTGAGGCAGCGACACCAGGCCGGCGATGAAGATGATGATGGACAGCACCGCCGCGAAGCGGGGCCTGTTCACGAAGAACTTGGAAAAGGACATGCGGGTCGTCCTGGAGCTCCGGAGAGGAGACGTGTTCCGCCAGTCCCCTCCCCTTTGCTGGGGAAGGGCGGGCTTTGGGGATCGCCGAGAGAGAACGGAGAGCGGCTAGTTCTGGCGGATCGGGGTCTCGACCTGGGCCAGCTGATCCAGGTCGACCTTATCGGTCTTGACCTTGATCGGCGCGACGGTGTCGCCCGGCTTGACCTTCTGCAGGCCGCCGACGATCACCCGGTCGCCGGGCTTCAGGCCCGAGCGGATGATGCGCAGGTTACCGGCCAGCGGCCCGATCTCGACGGGGCGGTACTCGGCCTTGTTGGCGCTGTTGACCACCACAACGAAACGCTTGCCGAGGTCCGTCGCGACGGCGCGATCGGGCGCCAGCGCCACGGTCTGGCTCTCGGCGCTGACCAGGCGGATGCGGGCGAACAGGCCCGGCGTGAACCGGCCGTCGACGTTGGCGAAGATCGCCCGGCCGGCGATGGTGCCGCTCTTGGCGTCCAAGGCGTTGTCGATGAAGGCCAGCTTGCCGACGTGCGGATAGCCGTCCTCGGTCATCAGGCCCATATAGACCGGCCCGCCCTTGCCGCGCTCGGCCGAGGCGTACTTCAGAAAGGTCTGCTCGTCGGCGTTGAACTCGGCGTAGATCGGCGTGTCGGACACGACGGTCGTCAGCAGGCTCGACTGGGTGACCAGGTTGCCGCGCGTGATGATGGCCTTGGAGACCCGGCCGTCGATCGGCGAGGTCACCCGCGTCCATTCCAGGTTCAGGCGAGCGGTCTGCAGCGCGGCCTGGGCTGCGGAGAGATTGGCTT
>CAKZJK010000048.1 GCA_936942565.1 uncultured Caulobacter sp.
CCCCGGGGCAAGTCGAACGCACGCCTCGATCACGACCATCGCAGCCGCTTCGCCACCGGCGAGCACGGCGTCTCCGACCGAGACCTCCTCGAACCCTCGGGCGTCGAGCACCCGTTGATCCACCCCCTCGAAGCGGCCGCACAGCACCACGATACCCGGCGCCTTGGACCACTCCCGAACGCGCGCCTGGGTCAGGGGCCTGCCCCGGGCGCTCATGTACAAAAGCGGCCGTCCACCGAGCTCCACGCTATCGAGCGCGGAGGCGATGACGTCCGCTTTGAGCACGGCTCCCGCGCCGCCACCCGCGGGGGTGTCGTCGAGGAAGCCGCGCTTATCCTTGGAAAAGGCCCGAATGTCCAGCGTTTCCAGACGCCAGAGGTCCTGTTCCTTCCAGGCCGTTCCGATCATCGAGACACCGAGGGGGCCCGGAAAGGCCTCGGGGAACATGGTCAGGACGGTGGCGGTGAACGGCATGGGCGCTGTTTAGCCTTCGCGGGCGCGAGAGTCGAAGGGCCGGTTATTTACCCAAGGGGTTACCGGCTTGTTCACCAGGGGCCGTCAAGGTCGCGAGACACTGGTTGGATTGCTCGATGTCGCGCCTCACCCGCCTTTTCCGCCGTCTCGGGCGTGATGACCGGGGCGCGATCGCCGTGCAGTTCGCGCTGCTGGCCCTTCCCCTTTCGATCCTGGTCTTCGCCCTGATCGATCTGGGCCGGATCAGCCTGCAGCGCCACCAGATGCAGGACGCCCTCGACGCGGCGACCCTGATCGCGGCCCGGTCGACGGCGGTGACGGACACCGAGCTGGAGGCCGTTGGCGACCCGGCGTTCCTGGCCGAGATCTCGGGCTTGAACTTCAACCTCACGGCGGCGAACGCCAGTTTCAAGGCCGGGACGGGCAACCATATCCTGGGGACCGCGACGGCGACGGTGAAGCCGATCATCGCCAACCTGTGGACCAAGTCCGACTTCACCGTGACGGCCGCGTCGGACGTGGTGCGCTCGTCCAAGAACCTCGAGGTCGCCGTGGTGCTGGACATCACCGGCTCGATGTCGGGAACGCGCATCACCGACCTGAAGACCGGCGCCGCCGACCTGGTGGACATCGTGGTCAAGGACGACCAGGCGCCGTTCTACTCGAAGGTCGCCATCGTTCCCTATTCCGTCGGGGTGAATGTCGGGGGATACGCCGACGCCGTGCGGGGCGCCGTTCCCGTGCGAGCGATCAGCGGCGTCAGCAAGGCCAACGCCGCGGTCATAAGCTCGACCTCTCACGGCTTCATCGTCGGGGACAAGGTGACGATCTCGGGCGTGTCCGGCCCGACCATGCTGAACGGCAACACCTACGGCGTCACCGCCGTGTCCGCCAACAGCTTCACGATCAACGCCAACACGTCGAACGCGCCGAAATATGTCTCCGGGGGCGTGGCGACCTGCGACACCAGCGCCAATCCGGGGTGCCAGAAGTTCACCTTCACCAGCGCGGGCAATACGAGCGAAACACGCGCGCTCAGCACCTGCGTGACGGAGCGGACCGGAACCTACGCCTATACCGACATCGCGCCGAGCATCGCGCTTGTCGGACGCAACTATCCGACGACCGACAAGGACAAGAGCACGCAACCCAATCCGTGCCCAACGGCCAGCATCACGCCGTTGTCCAGCGACCGAACGACGCTGAAGGGCCAGATCAACGCCCTCTCGATCGGCGGCTCCACGGCGGGCCAGGTTGGGTTCGCCTGGGGCTGGTACATGGTCTCGCCGAACTTCGGCTATCTCTGGCCCAGCACGACCCAGCGCCCCGCGCCCTACAACACCAAGGATCTGGTGAAGGTGGTGGTGCTGATGACCGACGGGGCCTTCAACACCCCTTACTGCAAGGGCGTGATCGCCAAGGACGCCGGTTCGGGCAGTGGTTTGACCGACGACCACATCAACTGCGCCGCCACCAATGGCGACGCGTTCACCCAGACCCGCAAGTTGTGCGAGGCGATGAAGGATCCGGCCCTGAAGCTGACCATCTTCACGGTGGGCTTCGACGTGGGAAACGACGCCAACGCCGTCAACATGCTGAAGTTCTGCGCCTCGGACGCACAGCACGTCTACTTCCCGGCGACGGGTTCGGAGCTGAAGACCGCCTTCAAGTCCATCGCCCAGGAAATCTCGGCGTTGCGGATCGCCAAATAGAAAGGGCGGCGACCCGATGGCCGCCGCCCCTCTTAGATGTCCGCTGAGGGCGCGATTAGGCCAGCTTGATCTCGCGCAGGCGCTGCTGGAGGAACTCGTCGGCCGTGATCGACTCCGGATAGCGGTCCGGGTTCTGCGCGGTGACGCAGTTGGGCAGGGTCTTGATCTCGTAGTCCGACGCGAAGTGCAGGAAGAACGGCGTCGAATAGCGCGCGAAGCCGCGGCGCTCCGGCGGCGGGTTGACCACGCGGTGCACGGTCGAGGGCAGGACGTGGTTGGTCAGGCGTTCCAGCATGTCGCCGATGTTGATCACCAGGCAGCCAGGCGGCGGGTTGATCGGCAGCCATTGGCCGTCGCGATCCAGCACTTCCAGGCCGCCTTCCTCGGCGCCGAGCAGCAAGGTGATGGTGTTGATGTCGCCGTGGGCGCCGGCGCGAACGCCGGTCGCGTCGACGGGGATCGGCGGATAGTGCAGCAGGCGCAGCACGCTGTTGCCGTCCTGGACGGTCGGATAGAAGAAATTCCGGTCGAGCTTCAGGTAGGTGGCGATCGCCTCCAGCACCTTGCCGCCCATGCCGTCCAGCGCGTTATAGAGCCAGCTGACGTCGTGCTTGAACGCCGGGATTTCGGCCGGCCAGACGTTGTCGGCCATGTGGGCGCGGAAGCGGTGGCCCGCGGGCAGCTCGCGGCCCATGTGCCAGAATTCCTTGAGGTCGTAGTGGTCGGCGCCCTTGGCGGTCTCGACGCCGAACGGGATGTAGCCGCGCGCGCCGCCCTTCACGCCCGCGTATTGCTTCTTGGTCTCGACGGGCAGCGCGAAGAAGGCCTTGGCGGCGTCGACGGCGGCGTCGATGCGCGATTGATCCAGGTCATAATCAGACAGGACCGCGAAGCCGTAACGTTCGAAAGACGCGCCCAGCTCCTGGGAGAAGCGCGTGAAGTCCTTCGCGTAGAGCGAAAAGGAAACCGGAGCGATGGCGGAGTTGGACACGTCGACGAGCCTTGGATCTGCGAGCTTCTGAATGAGTAAGTTCCTTCTTACTACACCGGGCGGCGACCGACGCGAAGCGCGTTCGTCTCGCCGACGGCGTGGGAGGGGAACTTGACCATAAGTCGGGCGTTTGCCCGTCGGACCTTGATTTACAACAAACGAACGAGGGTTGCGATGACGCGCAAATTTGCTTTGGCGGCCGTTCTGGTCGGCGCGGGCGCCCTAGCCGCCTGTACGACCACCGACCCGTATACCGGCATGCCGGTCCGCAACAACACTGGCACGGGCGTCCTGGCGGGCGCGGCCGGCGGGGCGTTGCTTGGCTACCTGACCAACACCAACAAGGGTGAGCAGGGGCGCAAGAACGCGTTGATCGGCGCGGGGATCGGAGCCTTGGCCGGCGGAGCGGTTGGCAACTACATGGATCGCCAGCAAGCCGACTTCCGCCGAGGCCTGGAGGGCTCGGGCGTGATGATCCGCCGCAACGGCGACCAGATCGTCCTCATCATGCCCAGCGACGTGACGTTCGCCGTCGACAGCTCGGACGTGCAGCCGCGGTTCACGCGGGTGCTGGACGACGTGGCGCGTACGCTGAACGCCTATTCGCAGACGACGATCGACGTCGTCGGCCACGCGGACTCCAGCGGGCCGGACGACTACAACCAAGTCCTGTCGGAGCGTCGCGCCAGCGCCGTCGCCGGCTATCTGACCAACCAGGGCAGGGTTCTGCCGGATCGCGTCTTCGTCGCCGGCATGGGCGAGCGTCAGCCGATCGCCGACAACGCGACGGCCGCCGGCCGCGCCGAGAACCGCCGCGTCGAGATCATCCTTCGACCCCTGACGCGCTAAGTCTCGACCGCTTCGGGCCCTTACGAGCACGAAGCGGTTGCTTTTCCTCTCCGTCGTCGCCAATTCGTCACCTTCGAGTATTGCGAGGGCGAAGTGGCCAAGACAGCGAGCGATAGCGTCAGCCTGACGCGTCAGGCCTACGCCCTGACCGATGACCTGATGACGCCGAACGCGGCGGTCTACTGGATCGACCTGCTGGTGTCGGCGGCGTTGATGTGGGCCGGGTTCCTGCTGGCCGCGACCACGTCGAGCCTGGCGGTCGGCCTCGTCGCGGGTCTGGTGAGCGTGCTGGCGCTTTATCGCGCTCTCAGCTTCATCCACGAACTGACCCACATTCGCGACGACGAGGCGCCGGGCTTTCGCGTGGGCTGGAACGTGCTGGTCGGCGTGCCGCTGATGACCCCGTCGCTGATGTACGAGGGCGTGCACAACGTCCACCACGTGAAGGACCGCTTCGGGACCGCGCGGGACCCGGAATATCTGCCGCTGTCGCGCTACACGCCGCTGTCCTTGGCCGGTTTCCTGTTTGTCGCCCTGCTGGCCCCGATCGGGGTGCTGATCCGCTCGGCCATCGTGATCCCGCTCTCGTTCGTGTTTCCACCGTTGCGCCGCGTGCTGAAGCAGCGGCTGTCGGCCCTGGTCATCAACCCCGACTTCGTGCGCGAGGACATGGCCAAGATGCGTCCGGCGTGGCTGGTCCAGGACATCGCCTGTTGGCTGTGGTCCTGGGCTTTGATCGCCGCCACCGTCGCGGGCTGGCTGCCGGCGCGCTTCGTCCTGACGGGCCTGGCGATCTTCTCGGTCGCGACGTTCGTCAACCAGGCGCGCACCCTGGTCGCGCACAACTGGGACAACGACGGCGGCAAGATGAGCCTGGACGCGCAGTTCCTGGACTCGGTCAACGTGCCGCCGCCGAACCTGGCGTCGGAACTGTGGGCTCCGGTCGGCTTGCGCTATCACGCCCTGCATCACCTTCTGCCGAAGCTGCCCTACCACAACCTCGGCAAGGCCCACGCGCGGCTGGCCGGGGCCCTGGCGCCGGACTCGCTTTATCACCGGGCGTCCCAGAAGGGCCTGTTCGAGGCTCTGACGGCGTTGTTTCGACGTGTCGCGCTCAAGCCCGTCGCGGCCGAGCAGGGACGTCACCCCGCCGAATAGTTGTAGGCTCTCGACAAGGCCAAGCTCGGGCGGCATGAGAGAGGGGCGGCTTCGGTACCGTCCGGAGGCCGCCTTAGTTCGAGCGTCCCATGTCGCTTTCCCTTCCGCTTCCCCGGCATCAGGCCGGGACGCGCATTTCGCCCGACCGGCAAGGCGTCGCCGACTACGCCGAGGCGATCTCCCCCGTTTTCGACACCCGCCTGCGAGACGTCGACGCGTCGGGTCCGAACCTGTGGATCAACAGCATCAATGTCGGGCCCATGCTACTCGGCTACGCTCATATGAGTGGCGGGACCTACGGCTATGGGCGCGATCATCGGAAGGTGGCCGCGACGGGACTGGACCTGATCCTCGTACAGATCATCGCCGAGGGAAACGACCGCAGGCGAGCCTACCGCGACGAAGTCGAAACGCGGGTTGGCGATGTCTGCCTATTGGACCTGACCCGGTCCTTCCAATCCGAGGCCCAGGTCTGCGGCAACTTCAGTCTCGCCATTCCGCGGGAGGCCCTGGCCGCGCGCGATCGCGACCTTGACGATCTGCATGGGCGTATCTTGCGTCACGACACCCCCGCCGCGCGTCTGCTCAAGGGGCATGTCGAGACGATCTGGAGCATGGCGGGAAACCTTTCGATCCACGACGCGCCCGCCGTGGGACGGTCTACCATCGACCTGCTGGCGGGCCTGGCGTTGCCGGCGTCCGATAGGCTGCTGACCCGGCGGGCCGTTTCTGAGTCCCGTCTCACGCAGATCCGCCGGTTCATCGACGCCAATCTGAGCGAGCCCGGTCTTGGTCCCGAGATGCTGTCGCGACAGTTCGGTCTGTCGCGCGCTTCGCTGTACCGATTGTTCGAGCCGCTCGGCGGAGTGCGCGAACACATTCAGGGACGACGTCTCCGGCGCGCGTTCGACGCCCTCACCGACCCGTCTCTTCGTTATCTGCCGCTGATCCAGGTGGCCGAAGGTCATGGCTTCGGGGCCTGGTCCAGCTTCGCGCGCGCCTTCAAGGCCCGCTTTGGCATGAGCCCGGGCGAGGCGCGGGAGATCGGCGCCGTGTCCGCCATGCGGGCCTGGACCATGGCCACGCGGGATCAGCGCCTGCCAGACTGGCTGCGGACCCTCGAGGGGGCCTGACCCCGCCGCTCGGAGGGGCTTACTCCGCGCCCTCCTGCTGGGCCCGCTCGCGCAACTCCTCGTCGAGGCTCGCCGTGTCCCAGGCGCCGCCGCCATCGCCGGGCCGCATGCGGTGCAGGTCGGCGTCGAGCAGCCGGTCCATCGTCTGAGCCGCGTCGCGCGAGGCCAGGATGTAGGCCTCTTCCTGGCCCCACATGGGGCGCAGTTCCTCGAACATCCGCCGGTCATGGCGGCGGAAGAAGGCCGCCGCGCGGTGAGCGCGATGGGCGCGGAAGCCAAGCTTCTGGAGCGCGGTCGCGCCGAGCGCGAGCGCGGACTCGAACGTCTCGCGCTCCACCGCGTCGGCGCCATTGGCCAGGAGATCGTAGGCATGGCGTCGGTCCCAGGCGCGCGCCAGAATGACCAGATTGGGGAAGGCCTTCCGGGCGGTCTCGACCAGCTCGACCGTCTTTTCGCGGTCGTCCAGAGCGACGATCAGCATCCGCGCGCGGTCGGCGCCGGCCTGGCGCAGAAGATCCAGGCGCGTGGCGTCGCCATAGTGCACGCGGCGTCCGAAGCGGCGCAGCAGCTCGATCTGCTCGATGTCGCTGTCCAGAACCGTCGACTTGAAGCCATTGGCCGACAGCAGGCGGCCGGTGATCTGCCCGAACCGGCCAAAGCCCGCGATGATGATGTCGGGCTCGCCCTCGTCGAAGTCGCCGGTGTCGGGAACGACGTCGGGAATGGCGGCGTCCATCAGGGCGGCGACGCGCTCGTAGAGGATCATGGCCACGGGGGTAAGGGCCATCGAGACGGCCACGGCGGCGGTCAGAAGCGCCGCCAGCGACGCGCCGATCACGCCCGCTCCGACCGTGAAGCTCAGCAACACGAAGGCGAACTCGCCGCCTTGGGCGAGGGCCGCGGCCACGGCCAAGGCGCCCCGCTTCGGCGCGCCGAACAGACGAGCCAGGCCATACAGGACCAGGAACTTCAGAACCATCAGTCCCAGGACCAGCCCCGCGAGAAGCCACGGCTGGCGCGCGATCAGCGGCAGGTCGACGCCAGCGCCGACCGTGATGAAGAAGAGACCCAGCAGAAGGCCTCGGAACGGCTCGATGTCGGTCTCCAGCTCGCGCCGGAATTCGCTCTCGGCCAGGACCACGCCAGCCAGGAAGGCGCCGAGGGCCGGGGAGAGGCCGACGATCTGCATCAGGCTGGCCACCGCCACCACGATCAGAAGCGCCGAGGCGGTGAAAATCTCGCGCAGGCGGGCCTTGGCGATGAAACGGAACACGGGCCGCACCAGATAGCGACCGCCGCCGACCACGGCGGCGACCGCGGCGAACACCGAAAGGCCTTGGGCCCAGGCGGGCAGGTGGGCGATCAGGCTCGCGCCGTGTCCGCCGGCGTCGCCGTGGGTCTGGGGCGCGACCGTGGCCAGCAGGGGCAGCAACGCGAACATCGGAATGACCGCCAGATCCTGGAGCAGCAGGATCCCGAAGGCCGCGCGACCGACGGGGCCCTGTCGCAGGCCTTTCTCGTCCAGGGTCTGCAGCACGATGGCCGTCGAGGACATCGCCAGCACCATGCCGACCGCGAGCGCCGTCTGCCAGGGCAGGCCCAGCAGCATCGACGCCGCCGCGATCGCCAGCGACGTACCGACGACCTGCGTCCCGCCAAACCCGAAGATCGCCTTGCGCATGTCCCAAAGCATCGAGGGGCGAACCTCGAGCCCGATCAGGAACAGCAGGATGACCACGCCGAACTCGGCGAACTTCATGAGGTCGGCCTGGGCGCCGACCAGGGACAGGGCGTAGGGGCCGATGACGACGCCGGCGATCAGGTAGCCGAGCACCGAGCCAAGTCCCAGCCGCTTGGCGATCGGCACGGAGACGACGGCCGCGCCCAGATAGACCAGGGTCTGGGTGAGGAAGTTTTCCATGACGTCCCTAGGCCTCCGTCTTGCCCGAAACACGGGGCGCGGGCAGCAGCGAGGTCACCCGCGCCTTGTAGCGTTCGGCTTCGGCCTTTAGGGCCGCGTCGTCTTTCACGGATGCGCCGTGCACCACGAACGGCGTCTCCCAATCCATGCCGCACAGATGCGCGGTCTGCTCCAGCGGCCGCAGGAATTCGTCCATGTTGAAGCGATTATAGCCGTGGGCGTGGTAGGCCTTGGCCGAGCCGCCGGTGGTGCAGGCCACGAACAGCTTCTTGCCCTTCAACGCCTCGCCGCCCTCGCCATAGGCGAAGCCGTGCAGCCAGACGATGTCCAACCACTCCTTCAAGAGGGACGGCGTCGAGTACCAGAACAGCGGGAACTGCAACGCGACGACGTCATGCGCCACCAGAGCCGCCTGCTCGGTCTCGATATCGACCACGAAGTCCGGATAGGTCTCGTAGAGATCCTTGAAAGTGACGCCGGAGAGACTCTTGGCCGCCTTGGCCAGGGTGCGATTGGCGCGAGAGCGTTCAAGCGCCGGATGCGCCAGGACCAGAAGCACGCCAGAGGTGGCGGCTGTCACCGAGCCGGTGTTAGCGTCGGACATCAGACGGCCCTTCCGGAAAAACAATTCATCAAGGGTTGAATTTCTTCGTGGCTCGGGCGACACGGTTCGCCAAACACCCGACTAGCAGGTCGGGACAAGGGAGACACCATGGTCGACAAGGTGAAGACAAGCGCCGTCGAGGCCCTGGCCGGGCTGCTCAAGAACGGCATGACCATCATGGCCGGGGGCTTTGGCCTCTGCGGCATCCCTGAGAACCTGATCGCGGCGATCCGCGAGGCGGGGGTGAAGGACCTCACGGTCGTCTCCAACAATTGCGGCGTCGACGGCTTCGGCCTGGGCATCCTGCTGGAAAATCGCCAGATCAAGAAGATGGTCTCGTCCTATGTGGGTGAGAACAAGCTGTTCGAACAGCTCTACCTGAGCGGCGAACTGGAGCTGGAGTTCAATCCGCAGGGCACGTTGGCTGAACGCATCCGCGCTGGTGGCGCGGGCATCCCCGCCTTCTTCACGCGCACTGGCTACGGCACCCTGGTGGCCGAGGGCAAGGAGGTCCGCGAGTTCGACGGCGAGATGTACGTGATGGAGCGTGGCCTGACCGCCGACCTCTCGATCGTCAAGGCCTGGAAGGGCGACGCCGAGGGCAACCTGATCTACCGAAAGACCGCGCGGAACTTCAATCCGATGATGGCCACGGCCGGCCGCGCGACGGTCGTCGAGGTCGAGGAGCTGGTCGAGATCGGCTCCCTGGACAAGGACGCGATCCACACGCCCGGCAT
>CAKZJK010000049.1 GCA_936942565.1 uncultured Caulobacter sp.
GGCGGCACCGGTGACCTTGGCGCGGCCGTCGACGCGTGAGGTGGCGGTGCCGATGTGAGCTGTCATGAGATCACCGGATGGTCTTGATGGCTTGGATCTGGGGCGTTGCGTTCGCGGCCTGGGTCAGGGTGCGGACGATGGCGCGGCGCGCGAGCGGGATCTTGAACGCGTTGTGCGCATAAGTCTTCGCATCCTGGAGCAGGATGTCGGCCGCGCGGCCGAACGCCTGGGGAGCCGGCACCTGCCCGCGCAGCACGGATTCCGCGGTCTCGTTGCGCCACGGCTTGTGGGCGACGCCGCCAAGGGCGACCCTGCCCGAACCGTCCTTGTGCAGGATGGTCGCCACCGAGACGAGAGCGAAGGCGTAGGACGCCCGATCGCGGACCTTATGATAGGCGTGCACCCCGCCGACCGGTTTGGGCAGGGTCACGGCGGTGATCAACTCGCCCGCCGTCAGGGCCGTCTCGATGTGCGGCGTCGCGCCTGGCAGGCGGTGGAACTCAGCGATCGGGATGGTGCGCGTGGCGCCGTCCGGGCGGACGGTCTCGACGCCGGCGTCCAAGATGCGCATGGCCACGGCCATGTCGGACGGGTGGGTGGCGATGCAGGCCTCGCTAGTTCCCAGCACGGCATGGCCGCGGGTAAAGCCGCCGATCGCCGAGCAGCCGGCGCCGGGCGTGCGCTTGTTGCAGGGCATGTTGGTGTCATAGAAGTACGGGCACCGGGTACGCTGCAACAGGTTGCCGGCGGTGGTGGCCTTGTTGCGCAGCTGGCCCGAGGCGCCGGCCAGAAGGGCGCGCGACAGGACGCCGTAGCCCTTGCGCACCCGCTTATCGGCGGCCAGGTCGGTGTTGCGCACCAGCGCCCCGATGCGCAGCCCGCCATCCTGGGTGGGCTCGATCTTGTCCAGCTTCAGGCCATTGACGTCGACAAGGCGACGCGGCGTCTCGATTTCCAGCTTCATCAGGTCAAGCAGGTTGGTGCCGCCGGCGATGAAGCGGGCGGTGGGGTCCCTGGCGACCGCTGTGGCCGCGTCCGCCGGGGTGGTGGCGCGTTCGTAGGTGAAGGCTCTCACGCCAAGCCTCCCGCGACTTCGCCGATCGCCTCGACGATGTTGGAATAGGCCCCACAGCGACAAATGTTGCCGCTCATCCGTTCGCGCAGTTCCGCCTCGGTGAGCTTGGGGTCCTTGGTGATGTCTTGCGTGACGTGGCTGGGCACGCCGGCCTTGATCTCGTCTAGCACCGCCTTGGCCGAGCAGATCTGTCCGGGCGTGCAGTAGCCGCACTGGTAGCCGTCATGCTTGACGAAGGCCGCTTGAAGCGGGTGCAGCTTGTCGGGTGTGCCCAGGCCCTCGATCGTGGTGACCTTATCGCCCTCGTGCATGACCGCGAGGGTCAGGCAGGAATTGATCCGGCGGCCATCGACGATCACCGTGCAGGCCCCGCACTGGCCATGGTCGCAGCCCTTCTTGGTGCCCGTCAGCTTCAGGTGCTCGCGCAGGGCGTCCAGCAGGGTGGTGCGGGTGTCGAGAGTGAGGACGCGCTTGTCGCCGTTCACCTCGAAGGCGACCTTGACCAGGCTGGGCGCATCGGGCGTGGGCGCGGCGTTCGCGGTCGAGGCGGCGCCCGCCAGGGTCACCGTGGCCGCGCTCGCGGCCATCAGGTCGCGCCTCGACATGTTAAGGTCTTGCGGGTTCGGCATCCCATTCTCCAGACTCCTGCTCGCATTCCTAAGCGGGCGAGCGTTGCCGGGGTTGCATTAACCCGTATCCGTCGAGTGGCGGGCGAGGTTTCCGGCCGAGCGTCCTCGAGTCCAGTTTCTGGGGAGCGTTCCAGCGTCAGCTCTTGGCGCTTATCGGCCGGTCGAGGGGAGTTGTAGCCGCCCGGTCATCGGGTCGCCCTCTGAAGCAACTCGATCAGTTCCTCGACTTTCTTCCGCTGCTCGTCCCTATCGCCGGACAGGATCGCGCCTTCGATGCAGTGGCCCAGGTGGCCGCGTAGCAGCTCAGTTTCGACCTTGCTCAGGGCGGCGCGCACGGCCTGTACCTGGGTCAGAATGTCGATGCAGTAGCGGTCTTCCTCAACCATTCGCGCGATGCCGCGCACTTGGCCTTCGACGCGGTTAAGGCGGTTGAGGAGGGCGGGCTTGTCATCGCGTTTCATGGCCCAGGAGCTTATACCCCATGGGGGTAATTGCAAGATGCCCCTGGGGGGTATATCGGTAGGGCCTGGAGGCTGATATGTCCGACCATCCCCATCATCACCACGACGGCCATCATGAGCATGGCCACGGCGCTCACGGTGACGCCGCTGATCCGGCCAAGACGGCGAGGGATCCCGTCTGCGGGATGCACGTCGACCCGATCGTTACGCCTCATCACGCGGACCACGCGGGACAGACTTTTCATTTTTGCTCGGGGGGCTGCCGGACGAAGTTCGTATCCGCTCCGGCGGCCTACCTTGAGAAGGATCAAGCCGCCGATCCTGAGGTCTCGCCAGGCGCGATCTACACCTGCCCCATGCACCCGCAGATCAGGCAGGTCGGGCCGGGGAGCTGTCCCATCTGCGGCATGGCGCTTGAGCCGGAGCTGGTGACGGCCGAAAGCGGCCCCAACCCGGAGCTGGCCGACATGACCCGCCGCTTCTGGGTCGGCCTGGTTCTGGCGCTGCCGGTCTTCGCTCTGGAGATGGGCGGGCATCTGACAGGCCTGATGATGCTCGTCCCGCCGCGGCTTTCGGCCTGGATCCAGTTCGCGCTCGCGACCCCGGTGGTGCTCTGGGCGGGCTGGCCCTTCTTCGCGCGAGGTTGGGTGTCGCTCAGGACCCGCAACCTCAACATGTTCACCCTCATCGCCATGGGCGTTGGCGTCGCCTGGCTCTATAGCGTGGCGGCCGTGCTGGCCCCGCAGGTCTTTCCGCCACAATTCCGCGGCGCCGAAGGAACGGTCCCGATCTACTTCGAGGCGGCGGCCGTGATCACCGTGCTCGTCCTGTTGGGACAGGTGCTCGAGCTACGTGCCCGAGAGCGCACCTCCGGCGCCATCAAGGCGTTGCTGAACCTCGCGCCCAAGACGGCGCGCCGGCTCGCCCCCGACGGAAGCGACGAGGAGGTCTCCCTAGATCATGTCCAGGCCGGCGATCGGCTGCGCGTGCGTCCCGGCGAGAAGATCCCGGTCGACGGCGAACTGATCGAAGGCCGCGCCTCCATCGACGAATCCATGGTCACCGGCGAGTCGATGCCCGTTACCAAGCGGACCGGGGACAAGGTGGTCGGCGGCTCGATCAACAAGACTGGCTCCTTCGTGATGCGCGCCGAGAAGGTCGGGGCCGACACGCTGCTCTCCCAGATCGTTCAGATGGTCGCCCAGGCCCAGCGTAGCCGCGCGCCCATTCAGCGAATGGCCGACCAGGTCTCCGGATGGTTCGTGCCGATGGTAATCGGTGTCGCGATCCTGGCCTTTCTGGGATGGGCGGTGTTCGGGCCGGAGCCTCGCTTTGCTTTCGCGCTGGTCGCGGCCGTTTCAGTGCTGATCATCGCCTGCCCCTGCGCCCTTGGACTTGCCACGCCGATCTCGATCATGGTTGGCGTCGGGCGCGGCGCCCAAGCCGGCGTTCTGATCAAGAACGCCGAGGCGTTGGAGCGCTTCGAGACCATCGACACCCTGGTGGTCGACAAGACGGGCACCCTGACCGAGGGCCGGCCGGCGGTCACCGCGATCCGATTGGCGGCCGGCTTTGACGAGGCCGAGGTGCTGCGGCTCGCCGCCAGCCTGGAACGGGGCAGCGAGCACCCGCTCGCCGACGCGATCCTGCGGGCGTCGAAGGATCGGGGCTTGGCGTTGGTCGAGCCGACCGCGTTCGACTCACCGGTGGGTAAAGGCGTCCTGGGCGTCGTCGATGGCCGCCGTCTGGTGGTAGGTTCGGGCCGCTTTCTCGCGGAGCAGGGCGTGACCACGACGGCTCTGGACGCGGAGGCCGAGGCCCTGCGCGCCGATGGCGCGACGGCGATCTTCATGGGTGTCGATGGCGAGGCCGCCGCGGTCCTGGCGATCGCCGACCCGATAAAGCCGACGACCGCGGCCGCTATAACCGCCTTGCAGGCCGAAGGCGTGCGCCTGGTGATGATGACGGGCGACAACCGCACGACCGCGCTCGCGGTCGCGCGCGAGCTGGGCATCGATGAGGTGGAAGCCGAGGTGCTGCCACAAGACAAGGCTTCGGTGGTCGAGAAGTTGCGATCCGAAGGACGCAAGGTCGCCATGGCTGGCGACGGCGTGAACGATGCACCGGCGTTGGCGGCCGCTGACGTTGGCGTGGCCATGGGCGCGGGGGCCGACGTGGCGATCGAAAGCGCTGGCGTGACGTTGTTGCAGGGCGACCTGCAAGGGCTGGTAAAGGCCCGGCGCCTGTCGCGCGCCGTGATGCGCAACGTCCGCCAGAACCTGTTCTTCGCTTTCGTCTACAACGCCGCCGGGGTGCCGCTGGCCGCGGGGTTGCTCTATCCCTTCACCGGTTGGCTGCTGTCCCCCGCTATCGCCGCGGCGGCGATGGCGCTGTCATCGGTGAGTGTCGTGGGTAACGCTCTGAGGCTGCGCGGCGTGAAGCTTTAGCTAGCTAATCGACCCTTGGCGCGGGGCGCTGCAGTAGGACGACCTGGCGGACCTTTGGCCTCCTGGCGACGCTCTGGAAATCCGCTCGATGGTGAGCGTAGTGACGCTCAAGCGTAATCGCGCTCATGCCGAGGTAGGAGGCCGCCAGCCAGATGTCGACATCGGCCTCCATAAGCAGGGTGGCGGCCGTGTGACGCACCCAGTGCGGCGTGACGGCCTCGGGCAAGCCCGCATCGGCGACGCATGCGGCGAACCCCTTCCGGACGCCCGACACGTCCTGGTCGCCGTGGTGGACTACCTTGTCGGCGTCGTCGCCGTGGATTTGGACATCCTGGCGATGCCAGCGCCGCATGTGGGCCAGGAGGCGAGGGGGCAGTTTTGCTGGTGGGCGTGATTTGTTGGCCAAGTCCCGCTCGGCGGTTCCTCGTCGGTAAAGTAGGCCCTTGGTGAGGTCGACCCAAGCGCAAGTCATGCTTCTCTTCCAGCTCAAACTGGTGACCACCGAGGTCCTGGAGCCGGTTTAGCGGGCGATGAGCAGGAAGCGACGCAGATGGGCGCGGCATGGCTGAACTCGCAAGCGACGCCGGCGGATGCCGGCCCACGAGCGATGTTCAACCTAGGTGAGGCGTTGCGGCGCCCATAGGCGCTCAAGTCACCGTGGAAATCCTGGGAACAGGAAAGAAGCTCGCGCACAGGGCGCGGTGAGAAGCCTGGGACGTGTGGCCCTTCCAAGAAGGAGAACACTTCGGACGCGCCGATTTCTTCACGGCCTCGGAAATCCAGTCCTCGCAAGTATTCGGCTCGCGGGTTGGAGGGCTCGAAACTGGGGTTTCTGGGGCGATAGCGCCAAAAATGGCCCGCGCGACCGTCCGCAAGCAATTGTAGAATAAGGAGAAGATGGTGGATGCGACAGGGATTGAACCTGTGACCCCCTCGGTGTGAACGAGGTGCTCTCCCGCTGAGCTACGCATCCGCCGTGTGGAGAGGTCCGAAACGAACCCGTCCGCGAGAGGAGGGGGCCTATAGCCCGGTGTTCGGCGCGGGGCAAGAGGCCAAAAGCGTCAGGCAGGCGTTCGGCACGTCCAAAAAGCTGTGGATGACCAGATCGCCGCCCAGCGTCTCGACCGGATCCTCCGTGTAGCCGAAGGACACCAGCACGCTGGGCACCCCGGCGTTCCGGGCGCCGAGGGCGTCGTTGATGCTGTCGCCGACCATCACCGCTCGGGCGACCTCGCCTCCAACGGCCGCCACGGCCGCGGCGACGTGGCGGCCGTCGGGCTTGGCGGCCGGGGCGCTGTCCGCGCCGACCACGGCGTCGAAGAACGGGGTCAGGCCCGTGGCGTCCAGCAAGGCGACCGATAGGTGGGTCAGCTTGTTGGTGCAGACGACGAGCCGCGCGCCGGCCGTCTTCAAGTCGGTCAGGGTTTCGACCACGCCGGGGAAGGGCGCGCTCTCGTCGGCGATGCGGGTCAGGTACAGGTCGATGAAGCGCTGGACGAGGGCCGGCGCGCGCTCGGCGTCCAACGGCGCGCCAGAGGCGGCGAAGCCGCGCTCCAGCAAGGCCCGCGCGCCTCGGCCCACCATCAGCCGCACCTCGTCGAAGGGCAGGGCGGGCAGGGACTCCTCGGCCAGGATGGCGTTCAGCGAACCCACCAGGTCGGGCGCGGTGTCCACCAGCGTGCCGTCGAGATCGAAGGCGATGGTCGCCCCGTTCAGGTCATGAAGCGCGTGCATGAGTCTGGCCTTTCGGCCAATTGCACGGCTAATGCAACTTTGGTTCGCCTCTAGGGAGTCGCGAGAGCCATGACTGACCCCGTCGTAAAGCCCATTCGGCCGCGCGCCGCCGTGATCCTGGCGGCCGGGCAGGGCACGCGGATGAAGTCGCCGACGCCCAAGGTGCTGCACAAGCTGGCCGGGCGGACCCTGCTGGACCACGCCATCGACGCGGCCGAGGGGCTGGGTTGCGAACGGATCATCGTCGTGGTTGGGGCCCACAGTCCCCAGGTCGGCGAGGCCGCTCGCAAGCGCCTCGGTCCCGACGCCACCGTGATCCAGGACCCGCCGCTGGGCACCGGCCACGCGGTGCTGGCGGCCAAGGACGCCCTGGCGGACTTCGAAGGCGACGTCGTCGTCACCTACGCCGACTGCCCGCTGACCACCGCCGGGGTGATCGCGCCGCTGTTCGACCAGATCACTGGCGGCGCCCATGTCGCGGTGCTGGGTTTCGAGGCCCACAACCCGACCGGCTATGGCCGCCTGATCCTGGCGCCTGGCCACGTGCTGCTGCGCATCGTCGAGGAGAAGGAAGCGGATTTGGCCACCAAGCAGGTCAAGCACTGCAACTCCGGCGTCCTGGCCGCCGACCGCGCGATCCTGTTCGACCTCCTGGCCAACGTCCGCAACGACAACGCCAAGGGCGAGTACTACCTGACCGACGTCGTTGGCCTGGCCCACGACCGCAAGCTCGTCACCCGCGCGGCCTTCGCGCCGGAGGCTTCGGTTCAGGGCGTCAATTCGCAGGCCGAGCTCGCCGCCGCCGAGGCCGTCTGGCAGAAGGCCCGCCGGGACGCCCTGATGGTCGAGGGCGTCACCATGCCCGCGCCCGACACGGTCCATCTCTCGTGGGACACCAAGATCGCGGGCGGCGCTGTGGTCGAGCAGTTCGTGGTCTTCGGTCCTGGCGTCGGCGTCGAGAGCGGCGCGGTGATCAAGGCCTTCAGCCACCTGGAAGGCGCTCACGTGGGCGAATGCGCCTTGATCGGCCCCTACGCCCGTCTGCGGCCCGGCGCCGAGATCGGGCCCGAGGCCCACATCGGCAACTTCGTCGAGGTCAAGAAGGTCAAGATCGGCAAGGGGGCCAAGGCCAACCACCTCAGCTACCTGGGCGACGGTTCGGTCGGCGAGAAGGCCAATATCGGCGCCGGCACCATCTTCTGTAATTACGACGGCTTCGAGAAGTTCGAGACCCACGTGGGCAAAGGGGCTTTCATCGGCTCCAACAGCGCCCTGGTCGCGCCCGTGCGGGTGGGCGACGGGGCCATGACCGGCTCGGGCTCGGTGATCACCAAGGACGTGGAGGACGGGGCGCTGGCCCTGGCGCGTCCGGAACAGACGATCAAGGCGGGATGGGCGACCAAGTTCCGCGCCCTGAAACAAGCCAAGAAGGACGCGAAGACGAAATGAGCAGCGCCGACGATCAGAAGCGCGCCTCGGGCGAGACCGCCGCGCAACTCGTTGAGAACGGCATGGTGGTGGGCCTGGGCACCGGCTCGACGGCCGCCTGGTTCGTCAAGGCGCTGGCCGCGCGCAAGCTGACGGACATCAAGGGCGTGCCGACCTCGGACGCCACCGCCGCCCTGGCGCGCGAGCTGGGCATTCCGCTGGTCGCGCTGGACGACGTCAAGACGATCGACCTGACCGTGGATGGCGCCGACGAGATCGGCCCTGGCCTGTCCCTGATCAAGGGTGGCGGCGCGGCCCTGCTGCGCGAGAAGCTGGTCTGGGAGGCCTCGACCCGTTGCGTGGCGATCGCCGACGCGGCCAAGCGGGTGCCGGCGCTGGGCAAGTTCCCGCTGCCGATCGAGGTCGTCCGCTTCGGTCACGTCCATACCGGCCATCGCCTGGCCGACATCGCCGCCGAGTTCGACCTGCCGCCGCCGCGCCTGCGCACGGCCGAGCGGGGCGTCGTCGTCACCGACGGCGGCAATCTGATCTACGACATGGCCTCGGGCCGCATCGACGAGCCGGCCGCCCTGGCGACCGCGCTGAAGAGCGTGACCGGCGTGGTCGACCACGGCCTGTTCCTCGATCTGGCCGACGAGGCGCTCGTCGGCACGGACGAGGGCGTGGTGCGCCTGGTCCCCTGACGTCCTACATAGAGCCCCACGCTTTAGGTTCGGAGGCCGGTGATGGCTGACTACGACTACGATCTCTTCGTTATCGGCGCGGGCTCCGGCGGCGTGCGCGCGGCGCGCGTGGCGGCCATGAGCGGCGCCAAGGTCGGCGTGGCCGAGGAGTATCGGGTCGGCGGGACCTGCGTGATCCGCGGCTGCGTGCCCAAGAAGTTCATGGTCTACGCCAGCGAGGTCACCAGCCAGCTGAAGACGGCCAAGGGCTATGGCTGGACGATCGAGGGCGCCAGGTTCGACTGGAAGGGCTTCATCCACGACAAGGATGTCGAGATCGCCCGCCTCTCGGGGATCTACGTCACCAACCTGCAGAAGGCCGGCGCGCACCTGCTGCACGGCCGCGCCCAGGTCGTCGACCCTCACACCGTCGAGGTGTTGCCCAAGGAGGGCTCGAACGACGCGGGGACCTATACCGCCCGCAAGATCCTGATCGCCACGGGCGGCCGCCCGGTGAAGCCGGATTTCCCGGGCGCGGAGTTTGGCATCACCTCCGACGAGGCGTTCCACCTGCCCAAGCTTCCCAAGAGCATCATGATCGTCGGCGGCGGCTACATCGCGGTCGAGTTCGCTGGCATCTTCGCGGGGCTGGGCGTCGAGACGACGCTGCTCTATCGCGGCGCCAACATCCTGCGCGGCTTCGACGACGATGTTCGCTCGCACCTGGCCGACGAGCTGGGCAAGCGGGGCATCAAGGTCGTGCTGGGCTGCTCGCACACCAGCATCGAGAAGCAGGAGGACGGCACGCTGCTCAGCAAGCTGACCAGCGACCTGACCTTCGAGACCGAGGCGGTGATGTTCGCCACCGGTCGCGAGCCCTATGTCCACGGCCTTGGCCTGGAGAAGGCCGGGGTGAAGCTGAACGAGCGTGGCGCGATCGCGGTCGACGCCTACTCCAAGACCAATGTCGACAGCATCTGGGCCGTCGGCGACGTCACCGACCGGATCAACCTGACGCCCGTGGCGATCCGCGAGGGCGCGGCGTTCGCCCAGACCGAGTTCCATGGCAACCCGACGACCTTCGATCACGACATGGTCGCCTCGGCCGTGTTCTCGCAGCCGCCAGTCGACGCGGTCGG
>CAKZJK010000050.1 GCA_936942565.1 uncultured Caulobacter sp.
GAGCCGACCGGCAGGGTCTTGATCTGCAAGAGGTCCAGGACGCCATTGACCTGGCGGAACTGGCTGGAGCTGGCGGCGTAGTTTTCCTGCGCCAGGCCCGGCGCGCGGAAGCCGGTGCTGGCCGCGCCGCGCACGGCCAGCCAGGACGTGATCTCGTACCGGCCGTTGACCTTGCCCACCACGGTGTCGCCCGAGGCGTCGTCATAGTCCTCGTAACGGACCGCCCCGCCCAGGAAGAGCTTGCCGAGGGTGTAGCCGACCTCGCCATAGGCCGCGTAGTTGTTACGCGAGGACTTGCTGGCGTCGGAGGGCTGGAAGCCCGGGGCGGCCTGCGCGCCGGTCGCCGGCCGCGATCCCGCCGACGGCTGGCCCGCCGGAATGACATAGGTACCGGCGGCGTAGCTTAGCGGCTCGCCCTCCCCGACCTGATAGGTCTCGTGACGATGTTGAGCACCGAACGACAGCTGCAAGTCGCCGCCCGCGACCGTCAGGCCCCGCGTGAGATCCAGTGAATTGACCCACTCGGACGACACCAGCTTGCCGACATAGAAGTCGGTGGGACTGGCCGGGCCGAGGCTGGCGTTGATGGTCTCGGAGACATGCTCCTTGGCCAGGTTCTTGCCGTAGGTCGACGAGACGTCCCACGACCAGCCCGCCAGATCGCCACGGGCGCCGAAGGCCAGTTCGAAGTCATTTTCCTTGATGACCAGGTTGGGCCGGAAGCCGTCCGGATAGACCTGGGGCAGCGCGTTGACGTTGGTCGGAGCGCGGAACGTGAAGGGCAGGTCCGAAACGCGGTGGCTATAGGTGCCGAACGAGTAGAGCTCGACTTCGCCGACCGCGTAGCGGCCATTGTAGCCGAGATTGACCCCGTTCTGCGGCAGAACCCCGGAGTTGCGCGTGACCAGGCGGTTGACCGTGGCCTCGCGCGGGTCGAGCGCCCCATTGACCAGCGGATACAGCCGGATGGTCGAAGCGATCGGTTCGGCGCGGTTGGACAGGGCTTGGTCCTTGGTCGCGAACGACAGGTTCAGGAAGCCGCGATCGCCGATCCGGGTCCCGAAGTTGCCCTGGACAAGAGTGAACTCACCGTCGCCGCGGTCGAAATTCTGACCTTTCGTGACCGTCAGCGAGCCGCCGGGCGTGTCCTTGAGGATGATGTTGATCACCCCGGCGATGGCGTCGGAACCGTACTGGGCGGCGGCGCCGTCGCGCAGCACCTCGATGCGACCGATCGCGGAGGTGGGGAGCAGGTCGAGGTCGGCCGGCACCGAGCCGTTGTAGAGCGATGAGACCGAATTGATCAGCGAGGTCTTGTGACGGCGCTTTCCGTTGACCAGCACCAGGGTCTGGTCGGGATTGAGGCCGCGCAGACCACCGGTGGCGATCACGGTCGCCGTGCCGCCGCCAGCGCGAGCCGGGAGGTTGAAGGACGGCACAAGGGTCTGCAGGGCCTGGAAGGCCCCGGCGCGTCCGGTCCGCTCCAGTTCGGCCGAGCCCAGAACGTCGATCGGCGTGGGACTTTTGATGACCGTGCGGGCGACACCGCGCGTGCCGGTGACGACCACCTCCGCGACTTCCGCGGGTTCCTCGGGCGCGCTCGCCTTGACCGGCGCCGGAGCCGAGGCTTCCTGGGTCGCGAAGCCGCCCGGCGCGCTGGCCTTGATCAGGGCCGGCTCCGGTTCCGCCGTCAGGGCGATCAAGCCATCCTGCATGATGGCCACGCGCAACGGCGAGCGCTCGATGATCGTGTCCAGCGCCTGGCGGGTGGGCATCCGGCCGCTGACGGCGGGCGCGCGCAGGCCCGCGACCTGATCATAGGGATAGAGAAGCCGAACGCCCGACTGCCGCGACAGCGCGTTTAGCGCGCCCTGCATGGGCTGGGCGGCGATGTGGAAGTCCGTGGAGCGCTCCGCGGCGGCCGCCGGCAGGGCCGCGGCCGCGACCGTGACGAGCAGCGCGCTGCGATACCAGGAATTGAGTTTAGATCCGCCAGCCATATCAACGCCCCCAAGCGCGGTTGAACCGTGTCAACCAAGTCGAACGGGTGGCCGGGGGCGGAACCGCCATCGGTAAAACGAAAATTTTTACGAGCGCATCACCAACAGGATGCTGCCGTCATCGGCGGTGATGGCCTGGACCGGGAAGCTGCCCTCGACGGCGGTCAAAAACTTGCTCGCCTCGTCCACCTCGAAGCGACCGCCAACTCGCAGATTGGCCAGGCGCGGATCACCGATGATGATCGGCCGGGCGCGGTAGCGGTTGAACTCGTCCACGGCCTGCGACAGGGTTTCGCCGTCCAGCTCGATCACCCCGTCCTGCCAGGCCACCCGCTGGCGCAGCAGATCGGGGTTCAGGGTGGTTGGCGCCACCGCGCCGCCGCGGATGACCGCCCCGTCGCCGGCGGCCACATGACGGGCGTCGACACGCCGCACCGCCGCGACGTTCTCGGCCACGGCCACCACGCCTTCGGTGACGGTCAACTCGACCACCGCTTCGCGGATCCGGACGTTGAAGGCGGTGCCGACCGCGCGCAGCTTGGCCGCTCCAGCGTCAACGAGGAACGGGCGGCTGGGATCATGGGCGACTTCGAACAGTGCCTCGCCCCTGACCAGATGGATGCGTCGGCTGTCCTTGCGCAACGACACTTCGACCGTGGAGGCCGTGTTCAGGTGGATGCGCGAACCGTCGGCCAGAAGGATGTCGCGTCGCTCGCCCAGCTTCGTCCGATAGAGTTCGACATCCTGAGCGTAGCGCCAGATCGCCGCGCCAGCCGCCGCGACGACAGTTGCGGCCGCCGAGCCAACCAGGACCGATCGCCGTGTAAGGACGGGGAGCGGCGCGCTGAGCGTCGCGACTTGAGTTTCGACCGGGATCTCGACCGGGATCTCGATCGGCGGCGGACAGGCCCGCAGGCGCTCGCCCGCTTCCCAGGCCGCCTCCATGCGAGCGAAGGCGACGGCGTGATGCGGATCGGCCTCGATCCAGTCGCGGATGGCCCGCCGCTCGCGGGCGTCGATGTCCCCCTGCAGCCTAGCGACGAACGCCGACGCCTGCTCCTCGATCGCCTGCCGGCTTTCCGGACCTGCGGGTGATGCGGTCAACACTGCCTTCCTCGCGCTCGGCCATGGCCTTGGCCACGAGCATCACAGCTCTAGCAAGATGCTTCTCGACTGTCGAAACGGATAGCGACATGCGATCCGCTATCTCCTGGAAAGAAACTTCGTGCACCCGGCGCAGGATGAAGACTTGGCGGCATTGCGGCGGCAGGGTCTCGATGATCGCCTGAAGTTTACGCAGTTCGTCGCGCGCGGTCAGCGAGGCCTCGAAGGTGTCGTCGACGCGCAGCGTGTCGAGGTCGGCCATGAAGTCCAGCGACACGACCGTGTCCTTGCGGATGGCGTCGATCAGCAGGTTGCGGGCGATGGTGTGCAGATAGCCGCGACCGGCCGAACCGATGCGGCTTATGTCCTTGGCGCCGTAGGCGCGGGCCAGGCTCTCGGCCACGAGGTTGTCGACATCGAACCCAGGCGGGCACAGACGACGCAGACGCGAACGCAGGCCGGCCTCGTGCGGGAGGATCACGGCCTTGAACCAGGCGAGGCGTTCGGTCAGACCGTCCATGCGGGGGTCGCTCCGGATTGCGGGCGGCGCGGGCGCGCGCCCAGGTCAGGAAATCTCCGTCCACCAACGATGTCGATGACGGAGCGGCGGATCGGCGCAACGCGGCCCCGGATGACCCGGGACAAGCGGTTTGGCCGGCGGCGCGCGGCGTTTTTGGGCGCCCGCGTCGCCCGCGCGTCGCGAAAGGAAAAAGGCATGGCGGAAACGGCCGGCTCGTCCGTTCGACACGGATAAGGGCCCGAACGCGCCGTGCGGACGGCGGGCCCCTCGGACGCTGGGAGGAGAAAGCCTTGAGTGACGCTTCGGATCGTCGTCGACGGATCAAGTCGATTATCGGCGGCTCGGCCGGCAATCTCGTCGAGTGGTACGACTGGTACGTCTACTCGGCCTTCACCCTCTACTTCGCGCCCAGCTTCTTCCCGTCCGACGATCCGACCGCCCAGCTGTTGAGCGCGGCGGCGATCTTCGCGGTAGGCTTCGTGATGCGCCCGATCGGCGCCTGGATCATGGGGATCTACGCCGATCGCAAGGGCCGCAAGGCGGGCCTGACCTTCTCGGTGACCCTGATGTGCGCCGGCTCGCTGATGATCGCCGTGACGCCCAGCTATGATCGCATCGGCATCGCGGCCCCGATCATCCTGCTGGTCGCGCGCCTGTTGCAGGGCCTGTCGGTTGGCGGCGAGTACGGCGCCTCGGCCACCTACCTTTCCGAGATGGCCGGCAAGAAGAACCGAGGCTTCTTCTCCAGCTTCCAGTATGTGACCCTGATCTCCGGCCAGCTGATCGCGCTGTGCGTGCTGCTGGGCCTGCAGGCGGTGCTGACGCCGACGGACCTGGAGTCCTGGGGCTGGCGCATCCCCTTCGCGGCTGGCGGCGTGTTGGCCGTGGCGGTCTATTACATCCGCCGGGGCCTGGCCGAGACCGAGAGCTTCACCAAGGCCCAAGCGGTCGCCAATCGGACCGCGGCGAGCGTCTCCAGCGGCTGGGCCCTGTTTCGCCACCACCCGCGCCAGGCGCTGACCGTGATCCTGCTGACCGCCGGCGGCACCTTGGCCTTCTACGCCTACTCGACCTACATGCAGAAGTTCCTGGTCAACACCTCGGGCTTCAGTCGCGAGGCGGCCACCGAGATCACGGCCGCCGCGCTCTTCATCTACATGCTGCTCCAGCCCCTGGCCGGGGCGCTGTCCGACCGGATCGGGCGCAAGCCGCTGATGGTCGGGTTCGGCGTGGCCGGGGTGCTGTTCACCTGGCTGATTTTCCGAACGCTGGAGACCACGACCAGCTCGTTCGTCGCCTTCCTGCTGGTGCTGGCCGCCCTGGTGATCGTCACCGGCTACACGGCCATCAACGCCGTGGTGAAGGCCGAGCTCTTTCCCGCCCATATTCGCGCCCTGGGCGTGGCCCTGCCCTACGCCCTGGCCAACACCGTCTTCGGCGGCACGGCCGAGTACGTGGCGCTGTGGTTCAAGAGCCAGCACCTGGAGCGCGGCTTCTACATCTACGTCACCGCCATGATCGCCGTGTCGCTGGTCGTCTATCTGCGCATGCCCGACACCAAGCATGGCAGCCTCATCGAAGAGGACTGATGCGGTGGCGGGTCGAACTGATCGGCTTGGCGGCGGCATCGGGTGTCACGAGGCTGATGGCCGACAGACCTTGGACCCTCCACCAGGCCAAACTAAATCAGATCATTTAGTGGGCTTTAAGCTCTCCTGATGCGTACAGCCGAACTGGGCCCCAGCCGGCGCGAAATCCAACTCGCCCAAGGAGGCGTCGCGGGCGCTGGCGGTCTCGCGCGCGGTGCGTAGGGATCGTACGCGAGCCGCCTAAAAGCCGGGCGCCTGGGCTCGGCAAGTGGACGCCACAGTATTACAGATTGCATCCTTCGTAATATCGACGATGGGATGCCCTCCATGGACTCGTCCTCCTCCACCCTAGCGCGCCTCAGCATCAGCCTGCCCGCGGAGCTGATGACCCAGCTCGACGCCATGGTCGCCGAACGCGGCCTGCCCAGCCGCTCGCAGATGATCGCCGAGCTCATCCGTCATGAGCTGGCCGAACACAGCGGCGAGCGCCCCGACGCGGTGCTCGCCGGGACCATCACCTTGATCTATCGCGCCGAAAGCGGCCGGGTCCGCCACGCCCTGGCCCAGACCCAGCTGGGCTACGTGAAGGAGGTGATCTCGGCCCAGAACGTCTTCCTGGAGGACGACCAGGCCATGGAGGTCCTGCTGGTCCAGGGCCCCGCCGAACGCCTTCGGAAGCTCTGCGACGACCTGCGCAAGGTGCGCGGCGTCCAGCAGATCAAGCTCGTCACCACCACCGCCCTGCTGCCGCCGCTGCACTTCCACGGCGACGAGCCCGACGGAGAGTCAGTCCCTTGAGTAGCACTTCGACCCCCTACGCGGCCCAGGCCCACGCCCGCGCTCAAGCGGGAACCCGCGTCGAGGCCATGCCGACCGTCCCGGCCAGCGCCGCCATCGACCTGCCTCCGGGCGTCGCCGCCACCGACTTGGTCTGGGACGAGACGATCGCGCCGGGCGGCTACGCCAGCCGTCAGATCGCGCGCGGCTCTCGCCTGCGCCTGACCGACCTGGCCGGCGACGCCTCGGTCTCGCTTCTGATCTTCAACGCCGAGCGCCCGGTCGAGCGCCTCAACATCGCCGACACCCTGAAGGTCCAGTGGAACGGCTACCTCGGCCAGGGCCGCCTCCTGCTGTCGGACATGGGTCGCGTGCTGGCGAGCATCGTCGAGGACGAAGCCGGGACGCACGACGCCTTCTGCGGCGCCTCCAACCAGGCCAGCAACGCCCGCAAGTATGGGGACGGCTTCAACCATGGCGCCCATCCCAACGCCCGCGATCGCTTCTCGCTTGGCGTCGCCAAGTTCGGCCTGGGGCGCAAGGACATCCATCCCTGCCTGAACCTCTTCAAGGAGGTGCGCGTCGGCCAGGGCGGCGAGACGGTGATCGAGGTCGGCCCTTACGCCCCCGGCCGCCAGCTGACCCTGCGCGCCGAGATGGACCTGATCGTCGTGCTGGCCAACTGCCCGCACGTACTGGATCCGCGCGAGGCCTACGCCGTGACCCCGGTGCGCGCCACGGCCTGGCGTGGGCCGGTCACGCCGGTCGAGGACCCGATCCGCAACGCGACGCCCGAAGGCCTGCGCGCCTTCCTGAACGTCGAAGACTACTTCTCGCGCTGAGGCCCGTCATGGCGTTCGATCCCCCGCCCCTGAACACCATCGTCCACGACGAGGTGGTCCCCGCCCGCGCCCCCTGGCTGCACGAGGTCAAGGCCGGCCAGACCCTGCGCATCGTCGACCTCGAGGGCAACCAGGCCGTCGACTTCCTGGTCTACAACGCGCGTGACGACGCCGAGCGCTACAGCGCGCAGGACACCATCGCCGCCCAGAAGAACATCTTCCTGCGCGAGGGTTCGGTGCTGCTGTCCAACGAGGGCGCGCCGATGATGACGGTGACCGCGACCGCGGTGGCCTATCACGACACCATCGGCGGGGCTTGCTCGTGCGAGAGCAACACGCTGCGATACGGCCACCATACGAAGGCCCAGCACGCCTGCGTCGAGAACTTCCTGGTCGCCAACGCCATCCAGGGCCGCGGCAAGCGCGACATGGTCAGCAACGTCAACTGGTTCATGAACGTCCCGGTGGAGGCGGACGGCGCCCTCGGGATCGTCGACGGCATTTCCGCGCCCGGACTCTATGTCGACCTCCGCGCCGAGATGGACGTGGTCGTCGTGGTCTCCAACTGCCCGCAGATCAACAACCCGTGCAACGGCTTCAATCCGACGCCCGTCCGCATGATCGTCGCGCGGTAGGTCAGGCCCATGTTCGACAAGGTCCTGATCGCCAATCGCGGCGCCATCGCCTGCCGCATCATCCGCACCCTGAAGGCCATGGGGGTGAAATCGGTGGCGGTGTTCAGCGACGCCGACGCCGGTTCGCTGCACGTCTCGATGGCCGACGAGGCCGTGCGCCTGGGCCCCGCTCCGGCCGCCGAAAGCTATCTGCGCGGCGATCTGGTGCTGGCGGCGGCCAAGTCGACCGGCGCCCAGGCCATCCATCCGGGTTATGGCTTCCTCAGCGAGAACGCCGGCTTCGCGGAGGCCTGCGCCGAGGCGGGCGTCGCCTTCATCGGTCCGACGGCGGACAACATTCGCGCTTTTGGCCTCAAGCACACCGCGCGGGACCTGGCCCAGGCGCACGGCGTGCCATTGGCGCCCGGCACGGACCTGCTGGTCGATCCGGCCGCCGCCCTTGAGGCGGCCGAGCGCATCGGCTTCCCGGTGATCCTGAAGGCCACGGCCGGCGGCGGCGGGATCGGCATGCGCGTCTGCGAAACCGCGGAAGCCGTCGAGGAGGCCTTCGCGGCCGTCCAGCGCCTGGCGACCGGCAATTTCAGCGACGGTGGCGTCTTCCTGGAGCGCTATGTCCGCAAGGCCCGTCACGTCGAGGTGCAGGTGTTCGGCGACGGCGCCGGCAAGGTCTTGGCCTTGGGCGAGCGCGACTGCTCCCTGCAGCGCCGCAACCAGAAGGTCGTCGAGGAAACCCCCGCCCCCGGACTGCCCGCCGCCACCCGCGCGGCTCTGCTGGACGCGGCCGTGCGCCTGGCCTCGGCGGCGAACTACAAGTCCGCCGGCACGGTCGAGTTCCTGTACGACGCCGACCGCGACGACTTCTTCTTCCTGGAGGTCAACACCCGCCTGCAGGTCGAGCACGGCGTGACCGAGCAGGTCACCGGCGTCGATCTCGTCGAATGGATGGTGCGCGGCGCGGCCGGAGACTTCACCTTCCTCGACGTCCCGCCGCCCGAGCCCAAGGGCGCGTCGATCCAGGTTCGCCTCTACGCCGAGGACCCGGCCCAGGACTATCGCCCCAGTTCCGGCGTGCTGACCGAAGTCGCCTTCCCAGGCGGCGTGCGCGCCGACGGCTGGGTGGTCGACGGGACCGAGGTCAGCGCCTTCTATGACCCGATGCTGGCCAAGCTGATCGTCACCGCGCCCGACCGCGCCGCGGCGGTGACGGCGCTGCGAGAAGCCCTCGACAACACCCGTCTCTCCGGCATCGAGACCAATCTCGACTGGCTACGCGCCGTGGTCCGAAGCCAGCCGTTCGTGACCGGCGAGGTCTCGACCCGCGCCCTGGAGACGGTGGCCTGGACGCCCGACACCATCCAGGTGCTGAGCGGCGGTCCCGCCACCACGGTGCAGGACTGGCCGGGTCGCCAGGGCTACTGGGATGTCGGCGTGCCGCCCTCGGGGCCGATGGACGCCCTGGCCTTCCGACTGGGCAACCGGCTGGTGGGCAACGGCGAGGACGCGGCCGGGCTGGAGATCACCGCCCTTGGCCCGACGCTGAGGTTCAACCGCCCGGCCGTGCTGTGCCTGACCGGCGCGCGCTTCGACGCCCGCCTGGACGGCGCGCCGGTCGAGCCCTACGCGCCCTTCGCGGTCGCCGCCGGTCAGGTGCTGAAGATCGGCCGCGCGACGGACGCTGGGTTGCGTGGCTACCTGTCGTTCCAGGGCGGACTGGACGTGCCGGCCTATCTGGGCAGCCGCTCGACCTTCACCTTGGGCGGCTTCGGCGGCCACGCCGGGCGCAACCTGACCGCCGGCGACGCGCTGCGCCTGCTGCCCGCCGGAAACGCCAGCGCCGCGCCCGCCCTCGCCGCCGACCCGCGGCCCTCCATGGGCAAGGCCTGGACCATCCGCGTCCTGCCGGGTCCGCACGGCGCCCCGGACTTCTTCACCCCCGCCGACATCGCCATGATCGGGGCCACGGACTGGAAGGTTCACTACAAC
>CAKZJK010000051.1 GCA_936942565.1 uncultured Caulobacter sp.
CGGCGCCAGCTCTAGAACCGCTTGGAAACGTTCATGTACCAGTAGCGGCCGGTCGCGTTGTACAGCGAGCCGTAGTAGCCGAAGTTGCTGGACGAGATCGGCGGGTCCTTGTCGCCGATGTTGCGCACGCCCACGCGGACCGTGGAGCCGTCGAAGCGGCCCTCTTTGAACGCGTACTGGCCGTACAGGCTGACCGTGGTCCAGGACGGCATCTGGTAGTACTCGCCGCCGGTCAACGTCGAGCCGGTGTCGTACACCTCGCTCACGTAGTTGACGAAGGCGCCCGCGCCCCAGCCTCCCTTGCGCCAGGTCAGGCTGGCGCTGCCGCGGAACTCGGGGAAGCCGCCCATGCCGATCTGATTGCCGGCGCTGGTGATCGTCACGCCCGGCAGCTGGCCGGCCGCGACGGCCTGCTGCAGCAGGGCCTCGGTCGCGCTGGGCTGCTGGTCGAACTTCAGCAGCTTGGCGACGTTGACGTTCAGGCCGAAGTCGCCCCAGGGGGTGTCGTCCAGGTCATAGGCCAGCGAGAAGTCGACACCCTGCACCATGCGCGGCTGCAGGTTCATGTAGGTGTCGTTGATCGAGATGATGGTCCCGACCGTGTTCGAGCCGATGGGCGCTTCACGCACGACGTTCGGGTTGGACGAGCCCTGCTGGCGCAGCAGCCAGTCCAGCGCGATCTGGTTGGCGCCGCCCAGGATGCCGATCACGCCCTTCTCGCGGATCGACCAGAAGTCGGTCGTCAGGGTCAGCTTGCCGTACTCGAACGGGATGAAGCGCGGCTGATAGACGAAGCCGACGCTGGCGTTGTCGGCCTCTTCGGGCTTCAGGTTGTCGTTGCCGCTGCGGATTTCCAGCGTGCTGGCGCTGGAGCAGGTGGTCGCCGTCGGGGTGTTGATCCGGCAGAAGGCCCAGTCGGTGCGGCTGTTCGAGACCGACGCGCCCTCGCTGTAGAACTGCGGCAGGTTGGGCGCGCGGAAGCTCTGCGAGACCGAGCCGCGCAGCGACAGGCCCTGGCCGACCTTCCACAGGATCGCGCCCTTGGGCTTCAGCACGTTGCCGAAGTCCGAATAGTGCTCGTCGCGGGCGGCGATCTGCAGGCTGATCTCCTCGACGAACGGGATGTTCATCTCGGGCGAGATCACCGGCACGGCCAGCTCGAAGAAGGCCGAGGCGATCGTGCGGTCGGCCGAGACGTCCGGCGAGCCCGAGGCGCCCATCACGTCGCTGCCGTATGTCACGCCGGTGACGCTGTTGGTGTAGGTGATCGTGCCGTCCAGGCGGTCGTCGCGGTTGTCCTTGTAGGTCTCGCGACGCAGTTCCACGCCAGCCGCGAAGCCGACGTCGCCGCCGGGCAGCTGGAACAGATCCTTCTTCGACACCTTGAAGTCGCCCATGGCCAGCGAGGTCTTGCTGATCCGGTAGACGTTGATCAGGAACGAGTTGATCGTGTCCTGACCGTTGGGCGTGGCGTCCTCGCCCGAATAGTTGGTCAGCGAACCACCGTTGAACGGATTGTAGGCCGATGCGTCGGTGCGATTCAGCGCGGCCTGGAAGCGCGTGTTGCTGATCGCGTTGTGCGTCATGTCCTTGGTGCGGGCCTGCGTGTAGAGCAGCGCGCTGTCCCACTTCCAGCCGTTCCAGTCGCCCTTGAGGCCGCCCAGCAGACGGAAGCTGTCGTCGGTCACCGTATAGGTGCGGCCGCCGGCGTCGACCGGGCGGTAGTTGGCGATGGTCATCGCCACGCCCGAATTGGCCACGCCGGTCAGGCCCGACAGGCGGTTCGGATTGACCGCGCCGTTGGCCAGGGTCGTCGGGCCGAAGGGGTTCCAGTAGGCGTTGGCCGCGATGCTGATCGGGACCGAGCTGAGCGGCGCGGACTGCTCGCGGTTGCCCGTGAACAGCGCATGGTAGTAGCCGGCCTCGCCATAGGCGGTGATGTCGCCGAAGTCGTGCTCGACGGTCGAGAACAGGTTGGTGCGTTCCAGCCCGCCCTTTAGCGACCGCTGCGAGTTCTCGTCGTAGCGCAGGACGCGATCGTTCGCGCCCGTGATCGAGCCGGCGCGGATGCACAGGCCGCCGGTCAGCGTCGCCGACGAGCAGCCCGCGGCCGTGTTGGTGATCGGCTCGATGTGGAACGCGCCCGTGGTGGTCAGGGCCACGCCGTTCTGACGCGGCGCGGTCGAGGACGGGATCAGGGTGAAGGCGCCCCAGGGGCTGGACGTCGAGCGGTTGTCGAACGCGGTGTCGTTGGCCCAGGCCGTGCCGGCCATGGCCGCGCGGTGATCCTCGCTGGCCGAATAGTCGCGCTCGCTGGCCATCAGGCGGCCGTGGGCGGTGTAGGACCCGAAGAAGGTCAGGCGCGTGCCATCTTCCAGACGCGTGCCGGCCTTCACGTTGAAGGTCCCTTCACGATAGCCGGTGCCCTCGGAGCCGCCGACCTGGGCCTCGACCCGCAGGCCTTGGAACTTGGTGTCGAGCACGGTGTTGACCACGCCCGCCACCGCGTCGGTGCCGTAGATGGCGGCCGCGCCGTCCAGCAGGACTTCCACGCGCTTGACCCCCGCGACCGGGAAGGCGTTGGTGTTGACGGTCTGCACCGGCACCAGGTTCTCGGTCTGGGTGCCCGGCGCCAGCACGGCGCGACGGCCGTTCAGCAGGGCCAGCGTGTTGCCGGTGCCCAGGCTGCGCAGGTTCAGGGACGAGACGTCGCCGCGCGCGTCGTTCAGGTTGCCCGTCGTGCGGGCTTCCTGGAACTGGACGTCGCCGGCCTGCGGGATCGAGCGGAACAGCTCATCGCCGGAAACGGCGCCCGTGGCAATGATCTCCTTTTCGCCGACCACCGTCACCGGCAGGGCGCCCGTGGTGCGCGCGCCTTCGATCTGCGATCCGACGACCACGACCGCCTCGACCATCTGGGCCTCGTCAGTCGACGCGCCGGCCCCCACGCTCGCGGACTGGGGGAGTTCGGCCGGCGCCGGGCGCAGCGTGATGGTCTTGCCGTCGTCGGACTGGACGACCAGGCCGGCCGCCTTGGCCAGGCGCGCCAGCGCCTCGGCGTCGGCGATGTCCCCGGCCACGGCGGGCGTACGCTT
>CAKZJK010000052.1 GCA_936942565.1 uncultured Caulobacter sp.
AACCTGGCGTTCGGCCTGTCTCGGCCGCCGGGCTCCAAATACGCGATCCGCCGCCCTGCTCTCGCGGGGCGGCGGACCTGATGCCTTTAGCGACGCAGACCCAGCTTTTCGATCAGGGACTGATAGCGACCGGCGTCGGACTTCTTCAGGTGGTCGAGAAGCCGGCGACGCTGGGAAACCAGCTTCAGCAGGCCACGACGGCTGTGGTTGTCCTTCTTGTGCGTCTTGAAGTGCTCGGTCAGGTTCGAAATGCGTTCCGAGAGGATCGCGACCTGGACTTCAGCGCTGCCGGTGTCACCCGCGCCGCGGGCGTGTTCGGCGATGAGAGCGGCCTTGCGCTCGATAGTGATCGACATCGGGTTGTCTCCGCTCAGGTGAGTTGGAAGACCCGCACCGGATTGAGCTTCCCAGCGCGCATCTCGCACAGGGCCACCAACCTGTCGCCGGACATGGCGGAAACGGTGCGATCGCCGGGCGGAAGCTCGGCTTTCAACGTTTCCACCTGACGCGGAAGCAGGACGATGGCGCGTCCCTGTGCAAGCCGGAAGGCGTCTTCGTCGGTCACGGCCAACGCCGGGATGTCGTCCAGCGCGGTCTCGACCGGAAGCAATGCCTCCGACAGCCGGGCCTCATAGCTCAAATTCTCGAGAGTTTCCAGCGATATCGAGCCTTGTTCGGTAAACCCGCCCACCCGCGTCCGGCGCAGGTCGGCGACGTGGCCGCAGGTTCCGAGCGCCTTGGCCAGATCGCGGACCACGGCGCGGACATAGGTGCCCTTGCCGCATTCCATCTCCAGCGTGACGTGATCGGCGTCCGGCTGCTCCACGACCTTGAGGTCGAAGATCGTCACCTTACGGGTCGGCAGCTCGAACTCGACGCCGTCGCGGGCCAGGTCATAGGCGCGTTCGCCGTCGACCTTGATGGCCGAGAAGTTGGGCGGGACCTGATCGACCTCGCCGATGAAGGCCGGCAGCGCCGCCTCGACCTGCTCGCGCGTGGGTCGGACGTCCGAACTGGCCGTGGTCTCGCCCTCGCGGTCGAGGGTCGTCGTGTCGCGGCCCCAGGCGATGGTGAAGCGATAGGCCTTGTCGGCGTCCATCATGAACGGGACGGTCTTGGTCGCCTCGCCCAGGGCGATCGGCAGGATGCCGGTGGCCAGAGGGTCCAGCGTGCCGGCGTGGCCGCCCTTCTGGGCGTTGAACGCGCGGCGGACGCGGCTGACGGCCGTGGTCGAGGTCAGGTCGTACGGCTTGTCCAGGCAGATCCAGCCCGAGACGGCCTCGCCCTTCTTGCGGCGGGCCATGCTTAGGCCTCGTCGTCTTCGCCAAGGACGTCGGACAGGCGGCGGGTGTCCTGCTGGACCTTGGGGTCCAGGAACAGCTTGTCCATGTAGGCGGCGGTTCCGAAGCTCTCGTCGTGGATGAACTTCAGGTCGGGCGTGAACTTCATGTCGATGCTGCGGCCCAGGCGCCCGCGCAGAAACTTCGACACACGGTTGAGGCCCTTGATCACCTCGGTGGTGTCCTCGCCCGTGAGGCCCGCGCCGAGAGGCTCGACGAAGCAGACGGCGTGCTTGAGGTCCGGGCTCATCCGCACTTCGGAGACGGTGACCGAGACGTTCTGGAGCGCCTCGTCGGCCAGTTCCTCCTCGCGGAGGATCTCGACCAGGGCGTGGCGGATCAGTTCGCCGGCGCGGAGCTGGCGTTGCGAGGGGCCGGTCGCGGCGCCCTTCTTGTTGTCGGCATGGCGCTTCATGGCGCGGACGTCCTTGCGGCCCGGCCGGCGGATCGAACGCCGGTGCGCGGGGAAAATCGGAAGGCGCGGTGTCTAGGCCCGGAACGCCCGAAAGTCCAGCGTCACGCCCCCACCCGCTCCCGGAAGAAGGCGATCACGCGATCGCGCGCCTTCATCGTTCCGCAGTCGGGAATGGAGCGGTGCAGATGCAGGGTCAGAACCGAGTGAGGGGCCATGGGCACGCCGGGCGCGGCGTCGTGGTCCTCCAGCTCGATCACCTCGACCTGGTCGCCGAACTCGGCCTTCAGGCGCGCGATGCGGGCGTCCGGCACCAGCTTGTCGGATTTGAAGCGCAGAGCGACCAGCGACAGGTCCTCGGCCTTGAACCGCCGCTTTGCGCAGGCCAGTTCGTCGGCCGAGCAATCGAGGCCGCCACGCTCGGCGAACGGCAGAGACGGCTGGGACATGACCGGCGCCACCACGGCCGGCTCGGTCATCATCGCCAGGGCGAAGCCGCCGGTGAAGCACATGCCGACCGCCCCGACGCCCTTGCCCCCGCACTCGGCGTGGACCTCGCGCGCCAAGGCCCTGAGCCAGTCGACGATCGGGCTGGAGCGCCCGCCCTTCCAGACGCTGAACTCGCGCCGCACGCACATGTTCTTGAGGATCTCGCCGATCGCGTAGCCTTGGGTCACCGTCTTGCCGGGCTTGCCGAACAGACTGGGACAGAAGGCGGTCATCCCCGCGTCCGCCAGGTCCCGCGCGAAGGCCAGGACGCCAGGATGCAGGCCGGGGACCTCGTGGATGACGATCACCGCCGGGCCCGCGCCGATGCGATAGACCTCGCGTGTCCAGCGGCCGTCGTCGAACGCGAAGCGCTCGAACCCCGCCAACGGATCGTTCGGCATGCCTTGACCCTCCCTGCCCCGCGCGAACGCTAGACCGGAAGGCGGCCGCCGGCCAGATCAGTTGGACGTGTCGGGGTGCTGAGGGTTGTCGGTCCAGTCCTGCATCGGGTCGGGGGCGCGGCCCTTGGGCAGCCGCCACTCGCCGCGATAGGAGAAGTCCAGGGTCCCGCACAGCCGCGCCTTGCCCGCCGCCTTGGGGTCGTCGCCAAAGGCCTGGATCCGCAGGTCGCGGCGGATGACGATGGTGCTGAACGACAGCCAAAGCCGCGTCGAGCCGGGGCAGAAGGCGCGGACATAGATCTTGCCCTGAGCCGCGCTGGCGTCGACCTCGTAGAGCATGACGTCGGCGTCGACGCCGTCCATGGCGGCGAGGCCGCCAGGGCCCAGATCCTTCTGCCGGCCCTCTTGCAAGCGCGCCTCGGCGGGCACGCCGGTGGCCAAGACCTTGATCGGG
>CAKZJK010000053.1 GCA_936942565.1 uncultured Caulobacter sp.
TGAGGTCATCGACCAGACCGCCCGCCGGGTGCTGGAGCGCTATGACCTGGGTCCCGACTACGCCCTGCCGGGTCTGCCGCATCGCACGGGACACGGCATCGGCCTGTCGATCCACGAGGGACCCTACCTGGTGCGCGGCGACCACACGCCGCTGGCCCCGGGGATGTGCTTTTCCAATGAGCCGATGATCGTGCTGCCCGACCAGTTCGGCGTGCGGCTTGAGGACCACTTCCATGTCACCGAAGACGGCGCGGTCTGGTTCACCGAACCCTCGCCCTCGATCGACGCGCCGTTCGGCAAGGCCTGACCGCGCGCCGGTCACATAGCAGCTCTGGGGGAGATCACATGAGTTTCTGGACCCGCCGCAAGGCGCTGGACGCCATCGTCGCGGTCGAGGCCGACCGCCGACTGAAGCCGACCCTGTCCTGGCCGCACCTGTTGGCCCTGGGCATTGGCGCGATCATCGGCACGGGCATCTACACCCTGACCGGCATCGGCGCCGAGCGGGCCGGGCCGGCGGTGATCCTGGCCTTCGCCGCCTGCGGGGTGCTGTGCGTGTTCGCCGCCCTGGCCTATGCCGAGGTCGCGACCCTGATCCCGGCGGCCGGCAGCGCCTACACCTACGCCTACTCGGTGCTGGGCGAGGGGTTGGCGTGGATCGTCGGCTGGAGTCTGGTGCTGGAATACGCCGTCACGTGCGCCGCCGTGGCGGTCGGGTGGTCGGGCTACATGGTCGGCTTGCTCAAGAGCGCGGGGATCAACCTGCCGCCCGAGATCCTGGCGGGTCCCCATGCCGGGGGGATCATCAACCTGCCGGCCGTGCTGATCACCGTGGCGATCACCGCCCTGCTGACCAAGGGCGCGCGCGAGAGCGCCACGCTGAACATCTTCCTGGTGGTCATCAAGATCGTGGCCCTGGCGGTGTTCGTGGCCCTGACGTTCACGGCCATCAAGGGCCAGAACTTCACGCCGTTCATGCCCTACGGCTTCGGGGCCCACACCGAGGGAGGCCATCCGCGCGGGGTGATGGCGGCCGCCGCCATCGTGTTCTTCGCCTTCTTCGGCTTCGACGCGGTCTCGACCTCGGCCGAGGAGGTCAAGAACCCCAAGCGGGATCTGACCATCGGCATCATCGGTTCGATGATCATCTGCACGATCATCTACATGCTCGTGGCCGCCTGCGCCGTAGGAGCCTGGCCCTATGCCGAGTTCGCCCGCTCGGGTGAGCCGCTGGCCTTCATCCTGCGCGGCCTGGGCCATCCGGCCGCCGCCTTCGGTATCGCGGCCGCGGCGATCATCGCCCTGCCTAGCGTCATCCTGGTGATGATGTTCGGCCAGACCCGGGTTTTCTTCGTCATGGCCCGCGATGGCCTGCTGCCGCGGGGCCTGGGTAAGCTGCATGCGAAGAGCGGCGCGCCGGTCACCCTGACCCTGATCACCGGCGCGGTGGTGGCGGTGGTCGGCGGCTTCCTGCCGTTGGACCAAATCGCCGAACTCTCGAACGCCGGCACCCTGCTGGCCTTCATCTGCGTGGCGGTCTGCCTGATGGTGCTGCGCGTCCAGAGACCGGACCTGCCGCGGTTGTTCCGCTGCCCGGCGGCGTGGGTCGTCGCGCCGCTGGCGGTGTTGGGTTGTCTCTACTTCATGGCCAGCCTGCCGATGGGCACGCTGATCCGCTTCCTGGCCTGGAACGCGATCGGACTGATCGCCTATCTGGCCTACGGCAGGCGCAAGAGTTTGCTTGCTCAGGCTTGACCTTGGAGGAGCGCGGCGGGCGTCGACCCGCTCGTTGGTCAGTTCAGCGCGTTGGACTCGACGGGTATGGGACGTGGCTAACTCCGGCTCTCGCTGTTTCGATGCGGACTTGGGCGCGTAATGCGATCACCCCAGGATTGTTTCGTCGCGTCCCCTCGGCGGTGAAGGCGGGCGAACAGAACGACGAGGAGCCCTAGTCGGCCAGGACGCCAACTCGTCGCTCCGGGTAGGTTTCGGCAATGGAATTTCTCGCGGTAGTACTGATGCCTGCCCAACAGGGGCGCGCCAAAACCACTTAGAGTGGCGGGCTATGTCTGGGCCGCCGGTGAATACGTCTCGTCGTTCATCCAGGAGGCTCGAGGGATCGCGATTGAAGCCCTGGGCGACTATGGCTAGCAATGGTCGAGGCTTCGAGGGAGCGGACCTGGGCGATGCGCGCGACGATCAAGGACGTTTCGGCCCGGGCCGGAGTCTCGACCAAGACCGTGTCACGCGTTCTCAATCGCGAGAAGTACGTCTCCGACGAGGTGCGCCGGCGCGTCGAGGAAGCGATCGAGGCGCTGAGCTTCCAGCCCAGCGCCGCGGCGCGAATGCTCGCGGGTAAGCGCAGCCATCAGATCGCTCTGATCTATGACAACCACAGCCCGCACTACATCCACCAGATCCAGACCGGCATCTGGGAGCGCTGCATCGAGGAGGGGGTTCGCCTGCTGGCCCAGCCCAGCGACGCGGCCTCGCCCAGCCTGGCGGCCGAGATCGGCGGCTTGATCGACCAGACCCAGGTCGACGGCGTGATCCTTTCCTCGCCCGTCACCGACTCGGTGGCGGCGCTGGAGGAACTGGATCGGCGCGGCGTGCCCTATGTGCGGATCTCGCCGGGGACAGATCATGGCCGCAGCCCGTCCGTGTCGATGGACGACGTCCAGGCGGCCGATGACATGACCACGCATCTGATCTCGCTCGGGCACAAGCGGATCGGCTTCATCATCGGTCACGTCAACCACACCGCCAGCGACCTGAGGCTGTTCGGCTATCGGCGGGCCCTCGACCGAGCCGGTCTTCCGTTCGAGCCGCGTTATGTGCGCCAGGGGTTCTTCGACTTCGCCTCGGGCGAGGCGGCCGCCGACGCCATGCTGGATCTTCCCATCCCGCCGACCGCGATCTTCGCCAGCAATGACGATATGGCCGCCGGTGTGCTGACGGTGGCCCACCGGCGCGGCATGGCCTTGCCGGGCGATCTGTCGGTGGCGGGTTTCGACGACACCGCGCTGGCCAGCCAGCTATGGCCGCCGCTGACCACCGTGCGTCAGCCGACGCGGCAGCTTGCGCACGCCGCGGCGAGCCTGCTGTTCGAAGGCGTCGAAGGGCCGGTCAATCGCCGCCTGGCGCACGAGCTGGTGCTGCGCGGCTCGACCGCGCCGCCGAAGGCCTCCTAGGGGCGGATCACGAAGGCGGCCGCGGCGGCGCTGAGCCCGAGCGCCAGCACCGAGGCGATCACGATCGCCAGCAGCGGGCGCGGGCCCGTCTGGGTCAGGGTCTGCATGTTCGAGCGGATGCCGGTGGCGGTCACCGCGCAGGCCAGCAGCGCCGTCGCGCCCTTGCTGGCGCTGGTCGCCACCAGCGGCGGGATCAGACCGAACGAATTGACCGCCGCGAGGCCGAAGAAGCCGATCACGAACCAGGGCAGGATCGGCGTCGAGATCGTGGCGTCGGGGTCCTTGGGGATGAACAGGGCGACCACGGCCATCGCCGGAGCCAGCAGGGCCACCCGTGTCAGCTTGACGATCGTGGCTGTTTCGCCGGCTTCGGGCGAGAAGCTGTAGCCAGCGCCAAGGGCCTGGGCCACGTCATGGATAGAGGCTCCCAGCATGAAGCCCGCGCGCACGTCGCCGAAGTGCAGATGGTGGGCCAGCGCCGGGTAGAGCGCCATGGCCACGGCGCTGCAGGCGGAGATCCCGACCAGCACCAGGGTCAACTGGGCCTGGGCGATGCGTTTCTCCCCCAGCAGGCTGGCGAACGCCATGGCCGCCGAGGCTCCGCAGATGGCCACCGCTCCGCCGCACAAAGCGCCGAACGCCGGGGAGAAGCCCAGCTTCCGGGCGGCGAGCACGCCGCAGCCCAGGGTCAATCCAACGATGATCACGATGGCGATCAGCGCCTGCGGACCCAGCTGGGCGATCTGGCCGAACGTGACACGGGCGGCGACCAGGACAATGCCCCAGCGCAGCAGCGTGCGCGAGGCGACCGTCAGTCCGGGCTCGAGCCGCGAATCGACGCTGAGGAAGTTCATCGACAGGCCAAACAGCAGGCACATCAGGGTCAGTGGCGCGCCATAGTGGTCGGAGACATAGGCGGCCGCCAGGGTCGCGAGCGCGGCCAGCGCAAGGCCGGGCATGTAGGTGGCGATCCGTGCCATGGTCTTCCCCAAAACGGCCGCTCGAAACGCTGTTTCGATGTCGTGTCCACTTCTGACACCGTTATCATATTGGCGCCTCGGGGCAACATTGGATGATTCCGGCTTGAATGTGGATTTCCAGAAGAATCTGCTTTATTTCAGTTAGTTGTCTGAAGTTTCTCGAAAATCGATATTTCAGGTTGTCGTTGCGGAAAGCGAGTTTTGGCTGTTGCACGCTATGAGAACCTGAGCAATATGACAGCGATGACATACCTCGACGCACCCGCCCCGACACGCCGCCTTCACGTGGATGGACCCCCGGTTTCATCGGTCGCTTGGGGTATGTGGCGGTTTCGCGGAGACGATGTCGCGGCGGCTCACGACCTGGTCGAAGCGGCGCTGGACGCGGGCGTCACGCTGTTCGACACCGCCGACATCTATGGCCCCGACAACGGCGAGGCGTTCGGGGCCTCCGAGGCTCTGCTGGGTCGGGTTCTGGCGCAAGCGCCGACCCTGGCCCAGCGCATGGTGATCGCCACCAAGGGTGGCATCATCCCGGGCGTGCCGTACGACTCCAGCGCGACCTATCTGGAGAGCGCCATCGACGCCTCGCTGCGTCGTCTGGGCGTCGACCGCGTGGCGCTATGGCAGATCCACCGCCCCGACATCCTGACCCATCCCGCCGAGATCGCTCGGGCGCTTGAAGGCGCGCACAAGGCTGGCAAGATCGGTGCTGTCGGGGTCTCGAACTACACGCCCGCGCAAGTCGAAGCGCTCGCGGCGCACCTGTCCCTGCCGGTGGTGTCGTGCCAGCCGGAGTTCTCGCCGCTGGCCATCGCGCCGCTGTCCGACGGCGTGCTGGACCAGGCGCTGGCTCGCAACATGACGGTCCTGGCCTGGTCGCCGCTGGGCGGTGGTCGCCTGGCCGCGCCGACCGACGATCGCGCCCGCGCCGTCGCCGCCGTCCTGGACGAGGTCGCCGAGGCCTTTGGCGTTTCCCGCGCCGCCGCGGCCTATAGCTGGATCATGGCTCATCCGGCCCGGCCGATCCCGATCGTGGGCACGCAGACCGCGGCGCGCATCGCCGAAATCCCCGACGCCTACAAGCCGCGCTGGACCCGCGCGGACTGGTACCGCGTGCTCGTCGCCTCCATGGGAGCTCCTTTGCCATGACCCGTAAGCCCTGTGAGATCAGCTGGTTCTCCGCCCTTTGCGACGACGACTACGAATTCCTGGGCGTGCCCGACCCCAAGCTGAAGTCCAGCTGGGAGCACTGCCGCGACATCGTCCTGCAGGCCGAGAGCGGCGGGTTCGACAACATCCTGCTGCCGTCCGGCTACGAGCTGGGTCTCGACACCACGGCCTTCGCCGCCGGCGTCGCGCCGCTGCTGAAGCGCATGCGTCTGCTGATGGCGGTGCGGATCGGCGAGATGTGGCCGCCGCAGCTCGCGCGCCAGATCGCCACCATTGACCGCATGCTGGGCGGCCGCTTGGCCATCAACATCATCTCCTCGGACATGCCGGGCGAGAAGCTGGCCTCGGCGCCGCGTTACGCGCGCACGGTCGAGGCGATGAGCATCCTCAAGACCATGCTCAACGGTGAAAGCCTCGACCACCAGGGCGAGTTCTGGAACCTGAAGCTGGATCCACCGCGCATCACCACGGTGTCAGGCAAGGCGCCGCAACTCTATTTCGGCGGACTGTCCGAGGACGCGCGCGAGGCCGCCGCCAAGGGTTGCGACGTCTTCCTCATGTGGCCGGATCGCAAGGAGGTCGTGGCCGAGATCATCGCCGACATGACCGCCCGCGCCGCCAAGTACGGCCGTACCCTGCGCTTCGGCTACCGCGCCCACGTCGTGGTCCGCGACACCGAAGCCGAGGCTCGCGCCGCGGCCGACCGTCTGCTGAGCAAGCTGGACGCCGACACTGGCGCCGCCATCCGCGCCAAGTCGCTGGATTCGACCTCGGCCGGCGTTCAGGCCCAGGCCGCGCTTCGCGAAAGCGCCAAGGACGATGGCTACGCCGAGGCCAACCTGTGGACCGGCGTCGGCCGCGCCCGCTCAGGCTGCGGCGCGGCGATCGTCGGCGATCCTGATCAGGTCCTGGCCAAGCTCAACGACTATCGCGACATGGGCATCGAAGCCTTCATCCTGTCGGGTTATCCGCACGCGGCCGAAGCGGATCTCTTCGCCCGCCACGTGCTGCCGAACATCGACCACGGGCCGCTGGGCTAGAGCGGGCAGGGGAGGCAGGCGTCATGGCTCATCCTCGCAACGGACGTCCGTTCGTCGTCGGCCTGGGCGGCGTGGCGGGCTCCAGCTCGTCCACCGAGCGGGCGCTGGCGATCGCGCTGAAGGCCGTGGAGGCGCGTGGCGTCGACACTCAGCTGTTCGGCGGCGAGTTCCTGGGCGCGCTGCCGATCTACGCCCCGAAGGCGACCTCGCGCTCGCCCGAGGAGTTGGCCTTTGTCGAGACCGTTCGCCGCGCGGACGGCCTGATCATCGCCTCGCCGGGGTATCACGGCAGCATTTCCGGCGTGATCAAGAACGCCCTGGACCTCCTGGAAGAGACGGCTCGTGACGGGCGCGTCTATCTCAGCGGCATGCCAGTGGGCCTGGTGGTCACCGCCTATGGTTGGCAGGCGACCGGCAGCACGATCGCCACCTTGCGCTCCATCGTCCACGCCTTGCGCGGATGGCCCACCCCGATGGCCGCGGCCATCAACAGCTCGCAGTCGCGTTTCGGCGAGGACGGGGTCTGCGACGACCCCGGCGCCGTGGCGCAGCTGGCTCTGGTGGGCGACCAGGTCGCCGACTTCCTGCAGCTGAAGATGTCGGCATGAAGGGCTGCAAGGGGAGACAGTTTTTCTAGGAAGACCAACGCCTCCACGAGAGGCAGATAACGCCTACCGCAAAGGTAGGATTAAGGGAGGGATGAGGAACATGAGGATGCTTACGCACCGCCGAGCCATGTTGAGCGGCGCCGCGATGGTTCTGGCGCTGAGCGCCATTTCGGCCACCGCCGCCCACGCGCAATCGAGCCAGGATGCGCCGGTGATCGAGGAAATCATCGTCACCGCGCAGAAGCGTTCGGAGAACGTCCAGAAGGTGCCGATCGCCATCAGCGTCGTCAGTGGCGAGGCGATGGAGCGGGCCAATATCAATTCGGCCGAGCAACTGATCCAGGCCGCGCCGTCGCTGACGTTCCGCAAAGGTAACACCAACAAGGACTCCGCGCTGACCGTTCGCGGCGTCGGCACGATCTCGTTCGCCTCTGGCGTCGAGCCCTCGGTCTCGACCGTCGTCGACGGCGTGGTCTATGCGCGCAGCGGCCAAGCCACCGCCGACTTCCTGGATCTGGAGCGCATCGAAATCCTGCGCGGTCCCCAGGGCACGCTCTTCGGCAAGAACGCCTCGGCCGGCGTGATCAGCATGATCACCCGAGCCCCCAGCCAGGAGAAGAAGGGCTATCTCGACGCCTCCTACTATGAGGGCAACGAGTACCGACTACGCGGCTCGGTTTCGCGCCCGCTGTCGGACACCCTGGCTGGATCGCTGGCCGGGTTCTTCAGCCACTTCGACGGCAACGGCAAGAACGTCTTCAACGGTCACGACATCAACGGCTACGAGCACAGCGGCGCGCGCGGCCGACTGCGCTGGACCCCGACGGCCGACCTGACCGTCGACCTGATCGCCGACTATTCGCACAACGTCGACAACGGCTATGCCGACAGCATCGGCACGGTATTCTCCAGCGCCTACAACGACAACGTCTTCCTCCCGTCACTGCGGCCGCTGACGCCGAATGACGACAACAAGAACATCGACAACGATCGCGATCCGTCGACCAAGGACATCAACAGCGGCTTCTCCGCCCAGGTGAACTGGTCGCTGGGCGAATACACCCTGACCTCGATCACGGCGTATCGGAACTGGAAGAACTACCAGGTCCGCGACGGCGACTTCCGGTCGGACGCGCCGAGCTACGTGGCCACGGGCGCTCTGGCGGCGGACATCCGCACCGAGGACTACGGCCGTCTGAACTTCGACCAGTTCACCCAAGAACTGCGGATCGCGTCGCCGGTGGGCCGCTTCCTCGAATACGTAGGCGGGCTCTATTACTACCATACCTGGGAGAGCAACTACTTCGTCCGGACGGTGACCTCGTGCACTGCCTCGACACTGGCGCCGGTCTCGCTCGGCGCTCTGGGAACGGCGACGCCATGCGCGCCGGGCGCCTCGACCTACACGGCCAATTCGGGCATCGGCAACTTCCAGACCACGCTCGAGAACTACGCGGCCTTTGGCCAAGGCACGCTGAACTTCAGCGACCGCTTCCGGGGCATTTTCGGCGCGCGCTGGACGCATGACTCGATCGACTTCGTGCACCGTCGCCTGCGCACCACCGGCGCGGCCGCGCTGAGCGGCGTCAACCCGACCTTCTCGGGCGTGGGCGGCACGGACTCCAGCGGCTGGTCGGGCAAGGTCGGCGCGCAATACGACCTGACGCCGAGGATCATGGCCTACGGCAGCTACACCCGTGGCTACAAGGGTCCGGCGATGAACATCTTCTTCAACATGCAGGCCACCGACAATTTCGGCATCTCGCCGGAAACCTCGGACGCCTACGAGGTTGGTCTGAAGTCGCGTCTGCTGGACGGCCGCTTGGTGCTGAACCTCTCGCTCTTCGACACCACCTTCAAGAACTTCCAGGCCACCAATCTTGACGTGATCGGCACAACGGTCGTCTCGCGACTGACCAACGCGGGCACGGTCTCGACCAAGGGCTTCGAAAGCGACTTCACCTTCGAGCCGATCCGCAACCTGCGCTTCACCGGCGGTTACGCCTATATCGACGCCAAGATCGACAAGTTCAAATGCCCGGCCATCGGGACCTGCTCGGCTCTGGCCATCAATGGCAAGCCGCTGCCGATGTCGTCGAAGCACAAGGTCTCGCTGAACACGAGCTACTTCGTGCCGCTGGAAGGCCAGAAGTTCGACTTGGATTTCGGCGCTGGCCTCCAATACCAGAGCAAGATCGGGTTCGACATCAACCAGAACCCTTACGCGATCCAGAAGGGCTATTCGACGATCGACGCCAGCGTCGCCTTCGTCAGCAAGGACCAGAAGTTGCGACTGGCGCTGGTGGGCAAGAACCTCACCGACCAGCACTTCGTGATCAGTCGCATCCCCAACGGTACGTCGTTCATGCGCCAGATCACGCCGCGTGACGGCGAGCGCTATTTCGGCGCCAGCGTCCGCTACAACTTCAACTGACACCCCCCCCTGCGGGCCCGGCTGCTTCTCTCCCTCCCTCGCCGGGCCCGACTTCTTGGTTTCACGAGGCCGCGCGTGCTCGAATACCGCCCCCTGACGAATGGCTTCGTTCTGCTCGCCGCCGGCCGCGAGGTTCTGCGCCATACGTCCGACGCGCCGTGCCTGTTCGTGGGCGTCGGCGAGGCCGAGGTCCGGATGGCCCGGGGCAACTTCGCGATCTCGGACTACGTCACCGAGCGGGTCGCCTTGCGCGCGGCGGTCGCCGAGACCAAGGGCGACGGCGTCCGCATCAGCTTCTCCGCCGAGGTCGGGACGCCCGAGCGGCTGGCGATCGAGGTTCGGCCCAACGGCCATTTGCTGCTCCATGCCGGCGCCGCGCCGATCAATCGCCTGTGGCTCCGCCTAGTCGCCGAGACTGGCGAGCACGTCTGGGGCGCGGGCGAGCAGATGTCCTATTTCGACCTGCGCGGCCGCCATTTCCCGCTATGGACCTCCGAACCCGGCGTCGGCAGGGACAAGTCGACCCAGCTCACCTGGATGGCCGACCAGATGGGCGCCGGTGGAGACTACTTCCACACCAACTATCCGCAGCCGACCTATGTCTCCTCGCGACGCTATGCGGCGCACGTCGAGACGACCGCCTACGCCGCCTTCGACTTCCGCCACGAGGCCTTCCACGAGATCGAGGTCTGGGAAGTTCCGGAGCGGATCGAGTTCCACGCCGCCGACACCTTCATCGAAATCGTCGGCGCGCTGTCGGAGCGGTTTGGCCGCCAGCCGCCGTTGCCGGACTGGGTGCTGAACGGCGCGATCATCGGCCTCAAGCAGGGCGACGAGAGCTTCAAGCGGCTGGAAGCTTTCGCCGAGTCCGGCGCGGCCATCTCGGGCCTGTGGTGCGAGGACTGGGTTGGCCTGCGCATCACCTCGTTCGGCAAGCGCCTGTTCTGGAATTGGAAGTGGAACGCCCAGCGCTACCCTGGCCTCGATCGCAAGATCGGCGAGCTGGCCGAGCGGGACATACGGTTCCTGGGCTATGTGAACCCCTATCTCTGCATCGACGGCGACCTCTATCCCGTCGCGCGGGACGCGGGCTATTTGGCCCTGCGCCAAGACGCCGATGAGCCCTACATCGTCGACTTCGGGGAGTTCGACTGCGGCGTGGTCGACTTCACCAATCCCGCGGCGGCGGACTGGTTCGCCGAGACGGTGATCGGCCGCGAGATGCTGGACTTCGGCCTATCGGGCTGGATGGCCGATTTTGGCGAGTACCTGCCGACCGACGTTAGGCTGGCCAATGGCGTGGACGGCATGCTGATGCACAACGCCTGGCCGACTCTCTGGGCCAAGGTCAACGCCGACGCGGTCGCCAGCCGGGGCAAGACGGGCGACACCCTGTTTTTCATGCGCGCCGGCTACACGGGCGTGCAGCGCTACTGCCCGCTGCTGTGGGCCGGTGATCAGTCGGTGGACTTCTCTCGGCACGATGGCATCGGTACGGTGATCGTCGCGGCGCTGTCCTCGGGCCTGCTGGGCAACGCCTATCACCACAGCGACATCGGCGGGTACACCAGCCTGTTCGGCAATGTCCGCACCGCCGAGCTCTTGATGCGATGGAGCGAGATGGCGGCTTTCACCGCCGTGATGCGCTCCCACGAGGGCAACCGCCCCGACGAGAATCTGCAATTGGACCAGGACCCCGAGGTGCTGGCCCATTTCGCTC
>CAKZJK010000054.1 GCA_936942565.1 uncultured Caulobacter sp.
GATAAGGCCCTGAACGCCCTGCAACAGCGTGTCGTGCAGCTCGCGGGCGATCCGCTCGCGCTCGGCGATCCGCTCGCGAAGGCTGGCCTGGAGGCGTTCGGCGAGACGTCCCATTCGCCACTGGAAGGCCACCACCAGCAAGGCCAGGCTCAAGACGACGCACAGCAACTGGAAAAGCCGGCTCTGGAGCAGGGTCGGCGGGAGCTCGAGGGTCACGCTCGCCCCCTCCTCGTTCCACACGCCGTCGGCGTTAGCGGCGCGGACCCGGAACACATAGTTGCCGGGCCTGAGATTGGTGTAGAACGCCTGCCGACGCCCGCCCGCCTCGACCCAATCGTCATCGACGCCCTCGAGCCGATAGCGGAAGCGCACCCGTTCCGGCGTGGCCAGGCTGAGGCCGACATAGTCGATCTGGACCGACCGCGCGCCCTTGGGCAGTTCCACGAACGGCCCGTCCGCGGCGCGCTTGCCATCCACCAGGACGCCCTTGATCGAAACCGGCGGGGCGGCGGCGTTAAAGGGCAAGCGAGCCGGATCGAGCGAGGCTATCCCCGCGGTTGTCGCCACCCAAACGCGACCATCGCCGCCGATCGCGAGGTCGGCGCGATACTTGTATGAAGCCGGCCCTGGCAGGCCATCCTTCAAGTCGTAGATCCGCGCGGGAAGGTCGGCCTTGGGATCCTCGAAGGCCCTTTCCAGGTCGGCGTTTCGCATCCGCACGAGACCTGCCGCCCCCAGCAGCCAAGTCTCGGTGGCGGTCTGCGCCAGGCCATGGCTCAGACCGATGAATGGAAAGCGGTCGCGGGAAATGAACTGCGATCCCGTCTCGCGAAAACGGGTCAGGCCGAAATCGCTGCCGGAGATGACGCCGAGCGCCGAATAGCGCGCCTCTTCCGGGCCGGTGAGGATCTGGATCGGCGCGCCGCAGATCTTCTCGGCCCTGGCGATGAAGTCCGGGCCGTTCGAGGCGTCGCGGCAGGCGGCCGTCGCGATCGCGTGGACCTCGCCGACCTTCTGCACCTTGCACAGCGCACGGAACCGCTTCAGCGCGGTCAGCGCCTTGTCGA
>CAKZJK010000055.1 GCA_936942565.1 uncultured Caulobacter sp.
TGGCGCTCGCCTATGACGGCCTTTGCACCTTCGAGTTCGGCGTGGCGGTCGAGCTGTTCGGCCTGCCACGGCCGGAGATGGGCGAGGGCTGGTATCGGTTCGCCACGGCCGCCGTCGAGCCGGGCGACCTGCGAGGCCTGGGCGGGGTGCGGATTTCGGCCGATGGCGGGCTTGAGCTGCTATCGCGCGCCAGCGTGATCGTCGCGCCGGGCTGGCGAGGCGCGGATCAACCCGTCCCCGAGCCCTTGGTCGAGGCTCTGAAGGTCGCCCACGCACGCGGCGCGCGGCTGATGTCGATCTGCTCGGGCGTGTTCGTACTGGCGGCGACCGGCCTGTTGGACGGTCGGCGCGCCACGACCCACTGGCGCTACGCCGAGACTCTGCGCGCGCGCCATCCGGCGATCGAGGTCCTGCCGGACGTGCTCTATGTCGACGAGGGCGACGTCCTCACCTCGGCCGGCAGCGCGGCGGGCCTGGATCTTGGCCTGCACCTGATCCGCCGCGACTTCGGGCCAGAAGCCGCCAACACCGTGGCGCGGCGACTGGTGATCCCGCCCCACCGCGACGGCGGCCAGGCCCAGTTCATCGACCGGCCGGTGCCGAGCGCGCACGAGGCCTCTCGCCTATCGCCGATCCTCGACCGGATGCGCGCCGATCCGGCGGGCGAGCACACGATCCGCGCCCTGGCCGCCGCGGCTGGCATGAGCCAGCGGACCTTCCTGCGCCGGTTCGAGGCCGCCACGGGCCAGACGCCGGCCCGCTGGCTTCTGACCGAGCGCCTGAACCGAGCACGCGACCTGCTGGAGACCTCCTCGGCGGGAATCGACCAGGTCGCCGCCGCCGTGGGCCTGGGCGCGCCGGCCTTGCGCCACCACTTCCGACGCCGGCTCGACACGACGCCCGGCGCCTATCGCGCGCGGTTCGCCCGCGCCTAGGCGACAATCTCCGGCGCATAGGTCGCCAGAACCTCGGGATCCCAGTTGGGCAGGATCCGGCCGAGATTGATCTCGATCCAGTCGGCCAGGCCCCTCACCCGTTCGGCGACCTCGAGGCCGAGAGGCGTCAGGCTGTACTCGACATGCGGCGGCACGACCTCGAAGGCCTGGCGGCGGACAAAGCCGTCGCTCTCCAGGTGTTTGAGCGTCTGGGCCAGCATCCGCTCGCTGACTCCGCCGATCCGCCGCTTGAGTTGGCTAAAGCGCAGGGTGCGCGCCTCCAGGGCCATCAGCACCAGCACGCCCCAGCGGCTGGTGACGTGGTTGAGCACCTCCCGCGAGGGGCAGGCGCTGGCCATCAGGTTCCCGCGCGGATCACCGGCGGCGACGATCTCGGACAACAGGCGGCGCGGAGCCGCTTCGGAAGCATCGGGCTTTTTCATACTTACCTTTATGTACGTACTTACGAAAAGTAAGCAATGGCCCTAGATGACGATCGTCCGCTGAAAAGGAGCAGGAACATGACGAACATCGCCGTCACCGGGGCGACCGGCCAACTGGGCCGCCTGGTCATCGAGAAGCTGAAGGCCCGCGTGTCGGACGGGCAGTCCGTCGTGGCCCTGGTCCGCGATCCGGCCAAGGCGGCCGATCTGGGCGTTCCAGCCCGCGCGGCCGACTACGACAAGCCCGAGACCCTGGCCGTCGCCCTCGCGGGGGTCGATGTGCTGCTGCTGATCTCCAGCGACGCGATCGGCCAACGCGTGTCCCAGCATCGCAATGTGATCGAGGCCGCCAAGGCCGCCGGCGTGAAGCGGATCGCCTACACCAGCATTCTGCGCGCCGACACCACGCCGATCGGCCTGGGCGTGGAGCACCGCGCCACCGAGGCGATGCTCCGCGAATCCGGCCTCGCCTACACCCTGCTGCGCAACGGCTGGTACCTTGAGAACTACGCCGGCGCGATCGCCGGGGCGCTGGGCTCGGGCGCCTTCATCGGCAGCGCCGGCGAAGGCCGCATCTCGGCCGCCACCCGGGCCGACTACGCCGAGGCCGCCGCCGTCGCGCTCACGGGCGGGGGCCATGAGGGCAAGACCTACGAGTTGGCGGGCGACGAGAGCTTCTCGATGGCCGACCTGGCCGCCGAGACCTCGCGCCAGACCGGCCGCGACCTGCCCTACAACGACTTGCCGGAAGACGCGTACGCCAAGATCTTGGAAAGCATCGGCCTGCCCGCGCCGGTCGCCGCGATGCTGGCGCAGTCCGATGTCGGCGCCTCGAAGGGCGGACTGTTCGAAGACGGTCTCCAGCTGTCGCGCCTGATCGGGCGTCCGACAACGCCCTGGACGGACTTCGTCGCCGGCATCCTGAAGTCGCTCTAGTCGCCTTCGCCGCGATCGCTCGCGAAGTCTGTGGGCGGTCGCGGTTTTCCCCTCGCCAGGGCTCGGCGGGTTTGCGATGGGCAGACGATGAAGTTCGTCGGCTATTATCGCGTCCCACCCGCGCCAGGGGTGTTCTTCAGCCCCGCCCAGGAGGAACGCCTGCTTCTGCTCGGCTGCGAGCAGGTGTTCAGCGACCGCTGCCACGCCACGGGAGTCATCCGACCAGGACTGGAACGCGCTCTGGCCGCCCTTCCCAGTGGTGGAACGCTCGCCGTTCCCAGTTTCCACGCCCTCGCTGGAACCCTCGTCGACCTGCTGGACTTCGTCGGCAAGCTGAAAGCCCGTGGTCTTGATCTGGTCGTCGTTCAGCCCGAACTGGACACCCGGGTCGACCCGACCCTTTTGGACGCTTGGCTCGCACTCGCCGCCTTCGAGGGCGAGCGCCGCATGGTGCGCTTGGCCGAGGCAGCCTTGAAGGCCAAGGGCGCGCCAGCCTCGAACACGAACGAGAAGAGCGATCAGAAGCTGTAGAGGGTCGTTACCAGCTTCGTGAGCCCGGCCTCGGACAGGCAGATCACACGCTCTTCCTTGACCTTCAGGTTGAACGGCGGAAGCGTCAGAACGACACCGCTGCCATTGACGTTCTGCCTGATCTTGTCGCCGGTGACCTTATCCAGATTGGGAATAAAATTCTCTGAATTCGGAAGGCATTCGGTTATAACCGCATAGCGATATTTACCATAGATCTTACTAATAATGCTTTTTATATTGTCATTGGAGAGGTGCTGAAGGACCTCGCGGATGACGACGACATCTCCAGGTGGCAAGTCATCATCAACAGCATCAAGAACCCTAAAATCTACATTCAAGTCAGCATATTTTTGCTTATTATAGGCGATCAAGCCATCAACGACATCGCAGGCGACGTACTCGCCACAGCAGCCTCGCACCCGCGCTCCGATGAAGAAGTCTCCACACCCGATATCCACGACGTTCGGGGGCGGAGAAATGGATCCTAGAAAGCTCCGCAGCGCTTGCACGTAGCGATCCGAATAGGCCGCGACGCGGGTGCCCGAGCCCGAAAAATACCGGTCCGTCGGATCGTCCGATCGTCCCCACACGCCAGCTTCGTAGATATAGCCAAATATGGCCTGTCGATCGTTCTGACCTCGCTGGCGCAGTAGCGCCGCCTTGCCCTTTCGATAGGCCGCGACCGGCGAGTCCGGATCCATCGCCAGCGCGCGCGCGTAGTCGGCCTCCGCCTCCTCCAGGCGACCGAACTCGACCTGAATGTCGCCGCGAAGCGAGCAAGCATGGACACTTGTCGCGTCAATGGCCAAGACCTCGTCGAGGTCGGCGAGGGCCTCGACGAGATGTCCCATGGCCTTCTTAACCACCGCGCGATTGTAGAGCGCCGTGACATAGTGAGGCCTTAGCGCCAACGCCCGATCGTAAGCCTCCAGCGCCCCGGCGTGATCGGCTAGCTTCAACAGACAATCGCCGCGCAGCTTGTAGGGCGCGGGGCTATGGGGGCACAGCACCATGGCGGCCTCATAGAGGCGCAGGGCGTCATTGGTCTCGCCCGCCGCCAGGAGCTCATTTCCGTAGCCGATCAAGCTGTTGGCCGTCTGCCGCTTGGCTGGACCCGAATCCATGACGCCAGCCGTTCCCCCGCCTCATCGCAAATCGCCAACGCTTATAGGCGCGCGCGATTAGGCCAGGCAACTCGACCCTACGGCGAAATTACACCTTCAGCCGGTACCCCGTCTTGAAGATCCACCAGACCGCGCTCAGGCACACCGCCAGGAATACCGCCGTCATGCCCAGGCTGATCCCGACCCCGACGTCCGATTGGCCGTAGAAGGCCCAGCGGAAGCCGCTGATCAGATAGACCACCGGGTTGAACAGGGTGATCTTCTGCCAGATCGGCGGGAGCATCTTGATCGAGTAGAAGCTGCCGCCCAGGAAGGTCAGCGGCGTGATGATCAGCGCCGGCACGATCTGCAGCTTCTGGAAGTTATCGGCCCACACGCCGATGATGAAACCGAATAGGCTGAAGGTCACCGAGGTCAGGACCAGGAACAGCAGCATCACGAACGGATGGGCGATCTCGAACGGCACGAAGATCCGCGCCGTCGCCAGGATCAGAAGGCCCAGGCAGATCGACTTGGTCGCCGCCGCCCCGACATAGCCGGCGACCGCCTCGAACCAGGCGACGGGGGCCGAGAGCAGCTCATAGATCGTGCCGGCCCACTTGGGCATGTAGATGCCGAACGAAGCGTTGGAGATGCTTTCGCTCAACAGCGACAGCATGATCAGGCCCGGCACGATGAAGGCTCCGTAGCTGACGCCGTCGATGGCCTGCATGCGAGAGCCGATCGCCGAGCCGAACACCACGAAGTAGAGACTGGTCGACAGCACGGGCGCGATGATGCTCTGGGCCAGGGTGCGGAACCACCGCGCCATCTCGAAGCGGTAGATCGCCTTGATCGCGAACAGGTTCATTGCGGGGCTCTCACCAGGCTGACGAAGATGTCTTCCAGCGAGCTCTGGTCGGTCTTCAGGTCCTTGAACTCGACGCCTTGCTCGGACAGGCGGCCCAGCAGCTCGGCGATGCCGGTGTCCTCGGCCTGGGCGTCGAAGGTGTAGACGAGGTCGGCGCCGTCATTGGCCAAAGCGAGGTGCGGATCGACGAGGCCGGCAGGCAGGGCCGCCAGCGGCTCCTTCAGGTGGACGGTCAGCTGCTTCTTGCCCAGCTTGCGCATCAGGACGGTCTTGTCCTCGACCAGGATGATCTCGCCCTTGTTGATCACCCCGATCCGGTCGGCCATCTCCTCGGCCTCCTCGATGTAGTGGGTGGTCAGGATGATGGTGACGCCGCTTTCGCGAAGCTGGCGGACCATCTCCCACATATCGCGGCGCAGCTCGACGTCGACGCCGGCGGTGGGCTCGTCCAGGAACAGGATGGTCGGCTCGTGGCTCAGCGCCTTGGCGATCATCACCCGGCGCTTCATGCCGCCCGACAGCGCCATGATCTTGCTGTCCTTCTTGTCCCACAGCGAGAGGTCGCGAAGGATCTTCTCGATCAGGGCGTCGTTGCGCGGCTTGCCGAACAGGCCGCGCGAGAAGCTGACCGTGGCCCAGACCGTCTCGAAGGCGTCGGTG